>NZ_QHHV01000141.1:0-23088 GCF_003947245.1 Actinoplanes sp. ATCC 53533
ATCGCGTTGAAGATCTTGAAGACCTTGTCCAGCAACTCCCGCTGATCGACGATGTCCTGGATGCCGGGCATCCCCTTGACCTGCTCCGCGAACGCCTTGTATTGCTCCGGGTCCTTGAGCTTGACCCGGAACGACGCCGGCAGGCTGTCCGGGGTCACCGAGTTGACGAAGTCTGGCGAGTCCTTCCAGAGCTCCTTGAACTTCTCGAACGCCTGGGCCTGCGTCTCGAACTCCTTGTTCAGGACGAGCGGGTTCGAGGCGATCGCGTTGTTGATCGCGCTGGTCTGCGGCTCGGTGACGTCCTGACGCAGGAAGATCGAGACCTCGACCTTGCCGTAGTAGAAGTTCTTCATCTGGTCGACCTGCATGTACATGAGCACGCTGGCGCCGAGCATCGTCAGGGAGACCGACATCGTGATGATCATGGCGATGGTCATCGTGACGTTGCGCCACAGTCCGACCAGCACCTCGTTGAGGACGTACTTGAAACGCATCGGGGGTTCCTTCCGGGACTCCGCGGCTTACATCAGTTGCGGTGCGGGGCGGGGCCCGGCTGTCAGCCGTACACGCCTCGGGCCTGGTCGCGGACGATCCGTCCGCTTTCGATCTCGATGACCCGGCGGCGCATCTGGTTGACGATATTGGAGTCGTGCGTGACCATCACGACCGTCGTGCCGGTCCGGTTGATCCGGTCCAGCAGTCGCATGATCTCGATAGAGGTGTCGGGGTCGAGGTTTCCCGTCGGCTCGTCGGCCAGCAGGATCAGCGGCCGGTTGACGAACGCCCGCGCCACCGCGACGCGCTGCTGCTCACCACCCGACAGCTCGTGGGGGTAGCGGTGCTCCTTGCCGCCCAGGCCGACCAGCTCGAGAACCTCGGGCACCACCCGGCGGGCGACGGCCTTGGTCTTGCCGATCACCTCGAGGGCGAATGCCACGTTCTCGTACGCGGTGCGGTTGGGCAGCAGGCGGAAGTCCTGGAACACACAGCCGATCGAGCGCCGGAAGTGCGGGATCTTCCACGACCGCATGGTGGTGACATCCTTCGCGTTCACCACGACCTTGCCGCGCGAGGGGGCCACCTCGTGCAGCAGGAGCTTGATGATCGTCGACTTGCCGGAACCGGAGGGGCCGATGAAGAAGACGAACTCACCCTTCTCGATACCGACGCTGACATCGTCCAACGACGGCCGAGACGCCTTCGGATACGTCTTCGTCACGTTCTCGAGCTGAATCACGGGTCGTGAGTCTACGCGGTGTAACGAAAACTCCAAGTCCGGCGGTCACTGGATTTTGGCACATTCGGCGTCCACGGCGGTGCCCCTCCGCCGGACGGGCACCGCGGAACACCGTCCCGGATACGCCGCCTGACCGTTCGTTCAGGCGGCGTGTCGGCGCCGGCTCAGCCCTTGATCTGGGTCTGCTTGCGCCACCGGATCCCGGCCTGGATGAACTCGTCGAGTTCGCCGTCGAAGACCGAGGTCGGGTTGCCCGTCTCCTGCTCAGTGCGCAGATCCTTGACCATCTGGTACGGGTGCAGGACGTAGCTGCGCATCTGGTCGCCCCACGATCCGGTGGTGTCGTGCTTGAGGCCGGCCATCTTCGCCTCCTCCTCCTGGCGCTTGCGTTCGAGCAGTCGCGCCTGGAGCACCCGCATCGCGGAGGCCTTGTTCTGCAGCTGAGACTTCTCGTTCTGACACGTCACGACGATGCCCGTCGGAATGTGCGTGAGACGCACAGCGGAGTCGGTGGTGTTAACGCTCTGTCCACCAGGCCCGGACGAACGGTAGACGTCGACCCGCATTTCGTTGTCCGGAATGTCAATATGGTCAGTCTGCTCGACCACTGGCATGACCTCGACGCCGGCGAAGCTGGTCTGCCGCCGGCCCTGGTTGTCGAAGGGACTGATCCGCACCAGACGGTGGGTGCCCGACTCGACGCTGAGCGTGCCGTAGGCGTACGGCACCTTGACGGCGAAGGTGGCGGACTTCAGGCCCGCTTCCTCGGCGTACGACGTCTCGTATACCTCGGTGGGGTAGCCGTGGCGCTCCGCCCAGCGCAGATACATCCGCATCAGCATCTCGGCGAAGTCGGCCGCGTCCACGCCGCCGGCGCCCGCGCGGATGGCCACGACGGCCTCCCGCGAGTCGTATTCGCCGGAGAGCAGGGTGCGGACCTCCATCTCCTCGACAGCCTTGGTGAGGGAGATGAGCTCGTGGCCGACCTCCGCGACGGAATCCTCGTCGCCAGCGTCGTTGGCCATCTCGAGCAGGAGCTCCGCGTCGTCGATGCGCTGGCGGAGCCGCTCGAGCCGGGAGATCTCCCCGCTGAGGTAGGACAGCCGCGAGTTGACGTCCTGGGCGCGCGCCTGGTCGTCCCACAGGTCGGGGGCGGAGGCCTGCTCCTCGAGCACCACCTTGTCTCGGCGCAGCTTGTCCACGTCGAGGACGTTCTCGATGTTGCGCAGGGTGGCGTCGAGGGCTTTGAGCTGTTCGGGAAAGTCGGCTGCACTCACGACTGTCGAGAATACGCCGCCCGGCCGGTCAACCGGCCGGGCGGCCGCTACTTGGGTGATATCGGGGCTACTCCGCCGGGGCGACCTTGAGCCAGCTCAGGGCCGCCTTGTGATAGGCGACCGCGAACTCCAGGGCGGCCGCGCCGTACGCGTCGCCCGCCTTCTTGGCCTCCTTGGCCTGCTCGCGAGCCATCGCCAGCGCCTCCGAGTGGTACTCGTTGGCGCCGGTGTAGAGCGTTTTGAGCTGGTTGCCGGAATGCTGCTGGCCGAAGGCGACCCGCAGCGCGACCGGGTTACGGATCGCGTCGCGGCCCGGCGACTCGGCGAGCCAGCGACTGAAGGCACGCTTGCCGCTGGCGGTGATGGCGTAGGGCTGGCTGGACCGGGGCCCGGGCTTACCGAGACGGACGAATCCCATCTCGGCCAGAACGGGCAATTCGCGGTAGACCTGGCTCCGCGTCATCGACCAGTACGGCCCGAGACGGCGTTCGGCAGCCGCCATGAGCTGTCCACCGGTCATCGGGCCCTCGTGGAGCAGGCCCAGTAGGGCGGCAGCCGTGGGATTGATTTGAGAGTCGGGCATGCCTTCTACGCTGCCACTTTGTCGCCCCGGCGTCCAGGATTTCGCCCGATCCGTCCAATTTGCGTCTCCACAAGCGACTGTCCCGCACAGACAGTCCGACCACGAGGGTCGTGACCGGGCGTTTTACCGTTGAGCAGGAGTCTGACGAGGTAAGATGGTGCACTGAAACGGTCAGACGGCGCTGCGCGTCGGGAATCCCCCCAAACGCGGCAGGCCGCCGCGTGAAGAACACGCAGCGGCCCACGAACGGGGGCAATCAGCCCATATGGGGATACTGCCAGGTCGTCGGCGCCTCGAAGGTTTCCTTGATCGTCCGCGGCGAGACCCACCGGTGCAGGTTCAGCACCGAGCCGGCCTTGTCGTTGGTGCCACTCCCCCGGGCGCCGCCGAAGGGCTGCTGCCCGACGACCGCGCCGGTCGGCTTGTCGTTGATATAGAAGTTGCCCGCCGCGTCGCGCAGGGCGGTGGCGGCCCAGTCCACGACCGAGCGATCGGTGGCGAAGATCGAGCCCGTGAGCGCGTAGGGCGAGACGGACTCGGCCTGCGCCACCGCGTCGGCGAAGGAATCGTCTGAATAGACGTGCACGCCCAGAATCGGCCCGAAGTACTCGGTGGTGAAGATCTCGTGCGCCGGGTCGGTGGACTCCACCAGGGTCGGCGCGACGAACCAGCCCTCGCTGTCGTCGGCCGTGCCGCCCGCCAGCACGGTGCAGGAGGCGCTGTTCTTGATCCGGTCGAGCGCCGAGGCGTGCTTGGCGAACGCCCGGCCGTCGATCACCGCGCCGCCGAAGGTGGACAGGTCGGTGACGTCGCCGTACCGGATCGAAGCGACCGAGGCGGCGAGCCGGTCGCGCAGGCCGCCCTCCCAGATCGAGCGCGGCACGTAGGCCCGGGAGGCGGCCGAGCACTTCTGGCCCTGGTATTCGTAGGCGCCGCGGATCAGCGCGGTGTGCAGGATGTCCGCGTCGGCGCTGGCGTGCGCGAAGACGAAGTCCTTGCCACCGGTCTCGCCCACCAGCCGCGGATAAGTCTTGTAGCGGTCGATGTTCGACCCGACCTCGCGCCACAGGTGCCGGAAGGTGGCCGTCGAGCCGGTGAAGTGGATGCCGGCCAGCTCCGGATCGGCCAGCACCACGTCGGACACGGCCAGGCCGTCCCCGGTGACCATGTTGATCACACCGGGCGGCAGGCCGGCCGCCTCGAACAGCCGCATGGTGAAGTGCGCCGAGAGCTGCTGGGTCGGCGACGGCTTCCAGACCACTGTGTTGCCCATCAGCGCCGGGGCCGAGGGCAGGTTGCCGGCGATCGCGGTGAAGTTGAACGGCGTGATCGCGTAGACGAAGCCTTCCAGCGGGCGGTGGTCGAAGCGGTTCCACACCCCCGGCGAGGACTGCGGCTGCTCGCCCAGGATCCGCTCGCCGAACGCGACGTTGTACCGCAGGAAGTCGATCAGCTCGCAGGCCGCGTCGATCTCGGCCTGCTGCACCGACTTCGACTGGCCCAGGATCGTCGCCGCGTTGAGCGTGTCGCGCCAGCCGCCGGCCAGCAGCTCGGCGGCGCGCAGGAACACCGCGGCCCGCTCGCTGAACGGCAGGGCACGCCAGCCCGGGGCGGCACGCTTGGCGGCGGCCACCGCGGCGGCGGCGTCGTTGTGCGTGGCGTTGCCGGCCACGCCGAGGACGTGGTGGCGCTTGTGCGGCTGGACCACCTCGATCGACGCGCCGCCGCCGAGCCTGCGGTCGCCGTCGATGGTCATCGTGAGCTCCACGCGCTCGCCGGCCATCGCCTCCAGCCGCGCCCGCAACGAGGCCCGCTCGGGGCTGCCCGGGGCATAGCCGCGAACCGGTTCGTTCCGCGGCTCCGGAACGGCAAGCAGGGCGTCCATCACGTACTCCTCAACCTCGTGGGTTCTACCTGGTAATGACATTGTGTGTCGGCATCCATCCTCGCACGCGTGCGACGGCCGTCCGGGGTCCTCACGGGCCGCTGGGGGCCCGCGTACCCTGAGGGCCATGAGTAAGGCGGACAGCGAGGTCAACGCGGCCCAAGACGCTCAGGACGGCGCGGAGCAGGCACCCTCTCGGGGGGTGCTGCTGGCCGCCGTCGGCGTCGTCTGGATGGCCGCGATGCTCTGGTCCGCCCGGGCCACCATCACCGGCCGCGCCGACGCCGAGATGGAGGTCACCTCCACCGCGTACGCGCTGCCCGGCGCGGTCTCCGCCAGCCTGGTCGCGGGCGCCGCCCTCGGGCTCGCCGTCCTGGCCTTCCTCACCCGCGGCGGCCGCACGCCGGGCGTCACGGTCCGCTTCATCATCGCGACCGGGACCGGCCTGGCGGCCGGCCTGCTGGGCGCGCTCTCGATCATCACGATCAACACCGAGGGCTGGCTGTACGCGGTCGTCGGCGGCACCGTCGCGGCGGCGGCGACGATCGGCGGCGCCCTCGCCGGGTTCCGCGTGCGGCGGGTGACCGCGGCGGTCTGCTGGGGTGCGGTCACCGTCTTCGTCGTCGGCGTCGTGCTCACCGTCCTGCAGGACATGCTGCTGCCGATCTTCGGCTCCGGCGAGACCGCCGCCTCGCAGACCAACGCCGCGAGCTGGTTCGCCCTGCTCCAGTCGGTGCTCAGCGGCCTGGCCGGCGGCGTCGCCGCATACCAGGTGCTCCGCCGGGCCCGGCGCCGCGCCACCGGCCCGGACCTGCGCTGGCCGCTGTACGCGCTCGCCGGCGCGGGCCCCGGCCTGCTGCTGGTCGTCGGCGAGGGGGCTGACCCGGACGGCCGGCTCGCGGGTGCTGGAGCTGGCCGGCAAGGTCAGCGAGCTGGAGCTGACGGTTCAGCAGATGTTGAGCGGGTCGCGGCTCAACAACAGCCTGATCGTGCTCTTCGTCGGCGCGTTCACGGCGATCATCGCGGTGGGCCGCACGCTGGGCCCGGCCGCGGCGAGCCCCGAGCCCGTCGCCCAGGCATCGGCCGCGGCGCCGCCGGCCGACCCCGACGAGATCGAGCAGGCCGCGCGCGCCGCGGAGCCGCAGACCGTGCCGGCCCGCCAGGAGGAGTGACGCCGGGTCAGATGAGCTCGTCGAGCTCGGTGACCGCGTACCACTCAAGCTCGTGATCCTCGGCCCCGTCCACGGTGAACTGGGCGTCGGGGTCCCCGGCCTGGGCCTCCTCGACCACGTCGGCGGCGGCGCCGACGTCCTCGGCGGCGCTCACCCCGTCGACGTGGATCGAGGCCACCTCCTTGAACGAGACCGCCTGCGGCAGCCGCACGGTGCTCGAACCGAGCTCGACCTCCTCGCGGACCAGCGCGGTCGAGACCACGTCGGCCGAGACGACCACGCGCCGGCGCGGGGCCTCCGGGTCGTGCCGCAGCAGCTGCAGGGCGGCCTGCGCGGCACGGGTGAAGGCCACGTACTCCAGCTCCTCCTCGTCGCCCTCGGCATACCACTCGCGCAGCGCCGGGGTCACGGCGTGTGCGACCGTCGGTCCGGCGCCGAGCTGCCCGGACGCCCGCATCTCGGCGAGCATCGGTACGGTGGCCGGCACGTAAACCCGGACCAGATCGGTGATCGGCACATTTCCCCCTGCGGCTTGACCGTCCCCGTAGTACACCGCCGCGCAGGCTACCGGAAGGCCGGTTCCACCAGTCGTATCCCTTTCGGTGTTTTCAGCATCCGCAGGGTGCTACCAGGGGATCCGCCTCGTGGGCGAGCTCACCGGCGGGGGTACGCAGGGCGAAACCCTCCCGGGCCCAGTATTCGACGCCGCCGAGCATCTCCCGGACCGCGTACCCCCGCAGGGAGAGCGCCAGGGCCGCCCGGGTGGCGCCGTTGCACCCGGGGCCCCAGCAGTAGGTGACCACGGGCACGGCCGGGTCGAGCAGGTCGGCGGCACGACGGCCGATCTCGGCCGTGGGCAGGTGCAGGGCGCCCGGGACATGGCCCTGCCGCCACGCGGCGGCCGACCGCGAGTCGACGAGGACAAAGCCGGGCGCGGCGCTGCCCAGCGCGGCCTGGACGTCGGCGACATCGGTCTGGGTGGCGAGGCGCTCGGCGAAGATCTCGGCCGCCCTCGTGGGGGTCATCATGGTCAACACGCTATGTACCCGGCTGCCCGATCAGCAGGTCGTCTCCACGGTCTCTGCTTGTCGAAGCGCTCGAATCAACGGTAGTTTGCGCCCATGCCCGTGGATCCCACGATCGATCGCACGGACTGGCGCCTGCTGGAGGAGTTGCAGCGCGACGGCCGGGCCAGCTATGCCGACCTGGCCCGGGTGGTGGCCATGTCGCCGAGCGCGGTCGCCGAGCGAGTCCGCCGGCTGGAGGAGGCCGGCGTGATCGCCGGCTACCGC
Organism: Actinoplanes sp. ATCC 53533; assembly: GCF_003947245.1. NCBI lineage: Bacteria > Bacillati > Actinomycetota > Actinomycetes > Micromonosporales > Micromonosporaceae > Actinoplanes > Actinoplanes sp. ATCC 53533. Next base: position 7,447 of record NZ_QHHV01000141.1, read on the forward strand.
GCCGTGGTGGAGCCGGAACGCGTCGGGCTGCGGGTGATGGCGATGGTCCGGCTGCGGTATCCCACCGGGAACTACCGGCCGTTCCACGCGTTGCTGGACAGCACCCCGGAGATCATCGAGGCGCACCACGTGACGGGCGAGGACTGCTTCGTGCTCAAGGTGCTGACCCGCTCGATGCGCCACCTGGAGGAGGTCACCGGCCGGATCTCGGGCCTCGGCGCGGTGACCACCAGCGTGGTCTATTCCAGCCCGCTGCCGGGCCGGGCGCTGGCGGCCGGGGATCAGGGTCAACCATCGTAGGCAAACGGTGGCAAACTGAGGCCTGACATCGTCAACGAGCCGGGCGGACCGGCGTGGGGAGATCCGGCGTGGAGCCCAGGTTCATGCTGCTGTCCGACGTGGCGGCCGAGCTGAACGTCTCGGACTCGCAGGTCTACCACCTGGTCCGCAACGGCGAACTCCCGGCGATCAAAATCGGCGGCCGCGGCCAATGGCGCGTGGAGCGCGCGAAACTCGAGCAGTACATCGAGCAGAAATACCGCGAGACGGCCGCCTGGGTGGAGCAGAACCCGCTGACCGACCGCGAACCGGACTGATTTCTCACTCTTTGCCGTTGTCCACAGGGCCGTCGCCCGTCGTTGACGTACCTCGACGCGTCCCGTCAGACTCGCTATCGCAGGGAAACGGAAGCAAACGCAAGGATTGGCGGGTGCGATGTCGACGGTCGAGGTGACGAGGCAAGGCCCAAGACCTGCGATCCGGCTGCGCCGGGCGCCCCGCCACGAGCCGCCGTTCGACGACGAGCGAGATCCGCGCGCCTGGCCGTGGCCCCACCAGCTGGCCCTCGACTGGTCGAAGCCGGCGCCGACGCAGCCGCCGACCCTGGCCCCGGCGCCGCGGCGGCGGACGGCGGTGACCGGCGCCTCGGCCGAGGCGAAGGCGGCGGTCCGCCGCTTCGTGAGCACCTGCGTCGAGGTCCTGAACGGCTACCGCCCCGCAGCCCACCTCCGCGGGCTGTCCCAGCCCCGGGAAGCGGCGACGGTGGTGGCCCAGGGGCTGGCCGGGGCGCGCCGGGTGCTGGAAGCCCGCCAGGCCCGCGCCAGGGGCCGGGCGCCCCGTCCCCGCCGCCCGGTCCCGGCGGCCGTGGTCCGCCTGCGGTTCTGCGAGCCCCGGGAGGGCGCCGTCGAGGCGGCGGCGATCCTGCTGATCGGCGACCGGACCCACGCCCTGGCGCTCCGCCTGGAACGACACGACGAAAGCTGGCAGGCGACGGCCCTCCGCCTGATCTGACCCCGGGGCGTCCACCGCGCGCGCTAGAGGCAGTGGCCGCCCCGGCCTCCACCCACCGCCCGGCCCCGGGCGATCGCGTGGCCGCCCCACAGCCGGTCCCGAGCGCTCGCCGGGCTGGTCCAGGCCGCGGCCCGTCTGTAGGGAAAGCGCCTCCAGGGGCACGAAAACGGCCCGCAGGAACCAACCTGCGGGCCGTGATCAGAACGGATCAGACAGCTCCGGGCGCACCATGGCACCGCTTGTACTTCTTGCCGGACCCGCAGTAACAGGGAGCGTTCCGGGACGGCCCGTTGCTGGCCTCGGCCTGCCCGGAAGCCCGGGGGCGACCGGCCGAGCTGTGCGCCGGCCCGGCCGGGACCACGGGAGAGCCGAGCCCCAGCGCGGGCGCCTGCGGCTCCTGCTGGATCTGCGGCGCCCCGGCGCCGGCCTCGCCGTCGATGGTCGGCGCGGTGTATTGCAGGGCCTGCGGGCGACGATTGCCACCCAGCCCCTTGGCCCGGACCTCGACCCGCGACTCGCCCGCCTCGTCCGAGGGGGTCATGTTGCCGGGCATCGCGACGGCCTTGCTCGGGTCGACCGTGACGGTGGGCGCTTCCTCGACCTGGACCTCGAGGTTGAAGAGGAAGCCGACCGCTTCCTCCTTGATGCCCTCCATCATCTGGTTGAACATGTCGAAGCCCTCGCGCTGGTATTCCACGACCGGGTCGCGCTGGGCGTACGCCCGCAGGCTGATGCCTTCCTGCAGGTAGTCCATCTCGTAGAGGTGCTCGCGCCACTTGCGGTCGATCACCGCGAGCAGCACCTGGCGCTCCAGCTCGCGAACCGCGTCCTCGCCGAGCTCTTCCTCGCGGGCCTCGTACGCCGCCTGGGCGTCCTTCTTCAGCTCCTCGATCAGGTATTCCTGGTCGAGGGTGCTGCGCTCGCCGCCGGAATTCTCGACCAGGTCGTCGACCGTGACGCTGACCGGGTAGAGGCGCTTGAGGCTGACCCAGAGCTGGTCGAGATCCCAGTCCTCGGCGTAGCCGTCGGAGGTCGCCGCCGTGACGTAGTCCGCGATCACGTCGTCGATCATGTGCTGGGCCTGGTCGTGCATGTCCTCGCCGTCGAGCACGCGCTTGCGCTCGGCGTAGATGACCATGCGCTGCTTGTTCAGCACCTCGTCGTACTTGAGGACGTTCTTGCGGATCTCCGCGTTCTGGCCCTCGATCTGGGTCTGGGCGCTGCGGATCTGCCGGGTGACCATCTTCGACTCGATGGGCACGTCCTCGGGGATGTTGAAGCGGTCCATGACCGCCTCGACCGCGCCCGCGCGGAACCGCTTCATCAGGTCGTCCTGCAGCGACAGGTAGAACCGGGACTCGCCCGGGTCGCCCTGGCGGCCGGAGCGGCCGCGGAGCTGGTTGTCGATGCGGCGCGAGTCGTGCCGCTCGGTGCCCAGGACGTACAGCCCACCGGCGGCGGTGACCTCGTTGGCCTCGGCCTCGCAGGCTTCCTTCCACGCCGGCATGACCTCTTCGAGGGCCTTGGCGTATTCCTCGGCGTCCTCGATCGGGTCGAGGCCGCGCTGGCGCAGCTCGCTGGCGGCGAGGAACTCGGGGTTGCCGCCGAGCAGGATGTCGGTGCCGCGGCCGGCCATGTTGGTGGCGACCGTGACGCCGCCCTTGCGGCCGGCCTGCGCGATGATCGTGGCTTCCTGGGCGTGGAACTTGGCGTTCAGCACGCTGTGCGGGATGCCGCGCTTGCGCAGCAGGGTCGAGAGGATCTCGGAATTCTCCACCGAGACCGTGCCGACCAGCACCGGCTGGCCGGTCGCGTGCCGCTCGGCGATGTCCTCGATGACCGCGTTGAACTTGGCCTTCTCGGTCTTGTAGATGACGTCCGGGTGGTCGATGCGGATCATCGGCCGGTGCGTCGGGATGGACACCACGCCGACCTTGTAGACCTGGTTGAACTCGCCGGCCTCGGTCTGCGCCGTGCCGGTCATGCCGCCGAGCTTGTTGTAGAGCCGGAAGTAGTTCTGCAGCGTGATGGTCGCCAGGGTCTGATTCTCCTGCTTGACCTCGACGCCTTCCTTGGCCTCGATGGCCTGGTGCATGCCCTCGTTGTAGCGGCGGCCGTGCAGGATGCGCCCGGTGAACTCGTCGACGATCAGGACCTCGCCGTTCTCGTCGACGATGTAGTCCTTGTCCTTGCGGTACAGCTCCTTGGCCTTGATCGCGTTGTTGAGGTAGCCGACCAGCGGGGTGTTCACCGACTCGTACAGGTTGTCGATGCCGAGGCGGTCCTCGACCCGCGAGACGCCGCGCTCGGTGACCGCGACGGTGCGCTTGGCCTCGTCGACCTCGTAGTCGCCCTCGCCGTCCTTGCCCTTCTGCAGGCGGCCGACCAGTGCGGCGAACTCGCCGTACCAGCGGGCGGAGTGCTCGCCGGGGCCGGAGATGATCAGCGGGGTGCGGGCCTCGTCGATGAGGATCGAGTCCACCTCGTCGACGATGGCGAAGTTGTGGCCGCGCTGGACCAGCTCGGACGCCGACCACGCCATGTTGTCGCGCAGGTAGTCGAAGCCGAACTCGTTGTTGGTGCCGTACGTGATGTCGCACTCGTAGGCGGCACGGTGCTCGGCGGCCGGCCTGTTCGGCGCGATCACGCCGACGGTCAGCCCGAGGAACACGTGCACCCGGCCGACCCACTCGGCGTCGCGCTTGGCGAGGTAGTCGTTGACCGTGATGATGTGCACACCCTCGCCGCTCAGCGCGTTGAGGTAGGCCGGGAACACGCCGGTCAGCGTCTTGCCCTCACCGGTCTTCATTTCCGGGATGTTGCCGAAGTGCAGCGCGGCGCCGCCCATGAGCTGGACGTCGTACGCACGCTGCCCCAGCACCCGGCGGGCACCCTCGCGGGCCACTGCGAACGCCTCCACCAGCAGCGAGTCGAGCGCCTCGCCGTCGGCGACGCGCTCCTTGAACTGCTCAGTGCACTCGCGCAACTCGTCGTCGGTGAGGTCGGTGTAGTCGTCCTCGATCGAGTTGACGGCGTTAGCGATCGCCTTGAGCCGACGCACCATGCGGCCTTCGCCGGCGCGCAGGAATTTTTCCAAAATCGACACGGGTCAACGCTCCCCTAGACGGTCTGCCGAACCATCGTAGGCGTCTTGTCTGGGCGGCCGTGACCCGAGCCTCCGGTTAACCTCGCAAGAAGGGTCAAACAGGGCGGTAAGTTCGCTGACAGCGCATCGGGCCGGGCACCGCAACCTTTTGATGGCCCGGGGCGTGTCGGGCAGGATGTCCGCGTGAGAACGGCCGGATCGAGTGGCGCGCCGAGGTCGGCGACGATGCGTCGCGGCGGGTGGCCGAGAAGGCAGGCTGCACGGTGGAAGGGCTGCCGCGGCAGGCCCTGACTGCCGGCGGAGGACGGCGGGACTGCTGGGTGGGCTCGCTGGTGAAAGGTGAATTGTCATGATCGTTCCTACCCTGGCGGGTGCCGGCGTCCGGCTGCGCGGCCTGCACCCCCGCGACGTCGACGATCTCGTCAACGGTTACGCCGACCCGGTGCTGCAGCGCTTCATGCCGCCGCTGCCCGTGCCGTTCACCCACGCCCAGGCCCGGGACTACGTGAGTGACGTGGCGCCGAGCATGTTCGCCGACGGCGGCGGCCTGTGGGCGATCGCCGACCCGGTCACCGACCGGCTGCTCGGCGGGATCGGCCTGGACAAGGTCGTGCCGCACCGGGGTCAGTGCGAGGTCGGCTACTGGGTCGGTCCGTGGGCCCGCGGCCGGGGCGTGGCGACGGCGGCGGTGCGCGCGGTGACCGAGCACGCGTTCCACACCGGCATGGCCCGGATCGAGCTGCTCACCCACCGGGAGAACGCGGCCAGCCAGCGGGTCGCGCTGGCGGTCGGCTACCAGCCGGAGGGCGTACGCCGCGCGGTGCTGCCCAACCGCGACGGCGGCCGCGACGATCTGCTCGCCTACGCCCGGCTGGCCGGCGACGAGCCGGGAGCGGCCGAGCGCCTGCTGCCCGACCTGCCGGGCGGCGAGCTGACCGACGGCGTGGTGACGGTGCGCCCGCTGACCCCCGATGACGTGGGCTTCTATGCCGAGTTGCACAGCGTGCCGGACGTCGTGGCCACCAGCGTGCCGCCGGTTCCGCCCTCGGCGGAGGACATGACCCGGCGGTGCGCATGGGCACAGTCGCACTGGCTCGCGGGCGAGCGCGCCGACATGATCATCGTGGACGCCGCCACCGGGACGAGCGCGGGCGAGATCGGGTTGTACTACCAGGAGCCGCGCACCGGGCAGGCGATGATCGGATACAGCATGCTGCCGGGCTGGCGGGGGCGCGGCTTCCCGACCCGGGCGGCGCAGCTGGTGTCGTTGTGGGCCTTCGCCGAGACGGGTATCGCGCGGCTGATCGCCGGCGCCCTGCCCACCAACCTCGGCTCGCAGCGGGTGCTGGAGAAGGCGGGCTTCAAACGGGAGGCATACCTGCGCTCCCGGTTGCCGGGCAATGCCGGCCGGCGCTTCGACGACGTGCAGTTCGCGCTGCTCGCGGAGGATCTGCTGGCGGAAGCGGCGCGCCTGGACGGCTGACGCACGGGGTCGCCGCACGCCAGCCGGAGGGCTTGCTCAGCTCAGGCCGTTGCTTCCAAGCTGAGAATGCCGTAGTCGTACCCTCGGCGTCGGTAGACGACGCTGGGCCGGCCGCTCTCCTTGTCGTGGAAGAGATAAAAGTCGTGGCCGACGAGCTCCATCTGGAAGAGAGCGTCGTCGACAGTCATCGGATCGGCCGGGTGCTCTTTCTCCCGCACGATGCGCCACGGCTGGTTGTCGTCGTGTTCCAGCAGGTCGGTCGCCACCGCGGACCCCTGGTCCGGCGGCGTCAGGCTCGGCAGATCGGTCGGAAGCTTGGCGGTGGCTTCGGCGACGGATACCGGTGCGTGTCGTCCACGGTGCACCCGGCGACGGTCTGCCGCGCGGCGCAGCCGGCCGTCGAGTTTGTTGAAGGCCATGTCCAGCGCGGCATAGAAGTCCTTGGCGCACGCCTCGGCGCGAATCACCGGTCCCCTGGTCACCACGGTGATCTCCACGCGCTGGCAGATGTCGGACTGCCGCGGATTGCGTTCGTGGAACAACTCCACGTCGACTCTGATCAGCTTCTGGTCGTAGCGTTCGACCTTTGCCAGCTTGTCTGCGACATGTTCCCGGTAGTGGTCGGGAACCTCTACGTTGCGGCCCTTGACGACAATGTCCACTCGTGACCTCCCCCAACATTTCGTACCTGCGGGCGCCCTGCGACGGGGTGCCGGGGGCGCCGTACTACGACGCGGTGTGCTGGCTTCGGCGATGCCCGGGATCACGGAGCGAACCCACGCGAATCACCGAATCGGCTAACGAGGACGCTCCTTTCCGGTGCGGCGGGCCGCGCCCGTATCGACGGGCTATCGACTTCGCTCCGGTGGTGGGTAAGTTGCGGACGCTTACCCTCGTCACCAAGACGCTAACCTGCGGATGGCCGCTCGTCACCCCTCGTTCGGGGAACGGACCGACGGACTTTCGGCCCTGGCGGGCCCGGCGTGGGTGCCCGGACCCGGATCGGCGAGCGGGCTGAGCGCAGTTTGGTGGCAGCCAGCACCGCGGCGCCCGTGACCTGCATGTCCGCCTCCCGGAGACGACGCGCCACCGCGGCCAGGGTGGCCCCCGTCGTGACGATGTCGTCGACCACTATCAGCGTGCCTCTCATCGTCGGTCGGCGCCGCGAAATCGGGATCCGGGCACCCTTGATTCGCAGCGAACTCTCAGCCGCTGTAGCGCGGCCGGTAACATCCAGTGACGCAGAGTCAGGTCGCGGGAGCGCCCGCAGCGGCCGAGAGACGTCAGCGTTCCAGCCGGCCATCCGCAGCCTCCGCACGGCGTGTGTGGCCAGTCGCGCCATGTGATCACCGTGGCGCTCCCGCGCGGCCGCCGAGGTCGACGGCACGGGGATCAGCCGCAGCGGCAGCGCCGGCCCGGCGCCGCCGCGCCGGGCGGCCTCGGCGACCGCCACGGCGAGCAGGGTGCCCAGCGGCCGGGCGAGCCGGTGCCGGCCCTTTTCCTTGTACGCCAGCAGAACACCCCGCAACGGCCCCCCGTACGGCCCGACAGCGGTGCAGGAGGGCATCCCGGGTGGCGGCGGCACGGGGGCCGTCTCGTGGGGCACCAGCGCCTCCAGGGCTGCCGCGCAATCGGCACACGTCCCGAAGCGCAGTGGCACCCGCTCGGCGCCGCAACCGGCGCAGGCGCTCGGCAGCACCAGGTCGGCCAGGTCGGCGCCGAGACCGGACAACCGTGCCGTCACCGAATTCCCTCCGCTCATCGAACGAATCGGCCTGGGTTTCCGCCGCGGGTCACCTCAGCGCAGGAAGAACGGCGCGGTGGGCTTCACCCCGGACGGCGGGTTCGGCACCGGGCCGGCCAGGTCGGTCACCGTGATCCGGACCGGCCCGGACAGCACGTCGAAGGCGTCTCCCTTGGCCACGTACGCGATCGTGTCGGAGCTGTCCGTGCCGCTGATCGGGCTGACCGGATAGGCCGTGAGGTAGCTGACGCTCTCCGTGCCGATGTCGGCGAGCCGTTCCGAGACGTCGGTGCCGTCGAGGGTCACCTCGATGATCGCCACCCGGCTGGTGTCGGACCGGGCGCCGGCCACCGTCAGCCAGGTCTCGCTGCTCCAGTCGACGGCGCTGACCCGGCTCAGCGGCGCCACCAGCACCTGCCGAGCCGGCAGCATCCGCACGCCGTCGCCGCTGGTGGACAGCGCCGCGATGGCCAGCCGGCCGCCCGAGACCAGCGCGATCCGCCGGCCGTCGGGCGCGACCGCCATCGCCGAGATGCCGCTGCCGGCCTCGTTGATCTCGTCGAACGAGGAGCCGTCCGAGCTGAAGCTGTAGAGCTTGCCGCCGACCGTGATCAGGCCGATGGCCGGCTCGTCGGGTTCGGTCGAGGTGATCGCCCAGACCGGCTGGCCGGTCGCGCCCGTCGGCAGCCTGATCTTGGTGAGACCGGCCTTGCTGCCGACGACGCTGACGCCCACCCTCAACTCCTGGCGGCCGGCCGCGTTGACCACCAGGGCGGCGAAGCGGCGGCTACCCGCCCCGGCCAGAGCCGCGGCCCGGACCGAGCGGTTGTCCGCCTGGCGCAGGACCGGCACGGCCTCGGTGGCGTTCGGCGAGCCCGACATCCGGCGGATCTGGCCGTTGTAGATCAGGAACCGCTCCGGCGACGCCGGCAGCGCATAGGCCGCGTTGCTGGTGAGGTAGTCGATGTCGCCGTACTCGACGGCGTCCTGGTTGCCGACCTTGAGCTCGAGGGTGCGCCACTGGCTGGACCGCAGCGACCACATGAGCTGGCGCCGGAGCCGGTCCATCGCGGCGGGATCGTCCTGGGGCACCGCCTGGCCGCTGAGGTTGATCTGCAGCTTGTCATCGCTGGGCGCGGGCACGTTGCCGTCCAGCTGGGTGTCCTCGGGCAGCCGCTTCACCGCGCCGTCGAGCAGCGGCGACGGCCCGTTGATCAGCCACTTGATGATCTCGTTGGGCTCCTGCTCGGACGGCAGGTCCCGGGGGAGGTAGCGCACGTCGGGCACCAGGGCGGTTTGCTCATTGTTCCAGAAATAGAGCTTTCGGCGGTCGTAGAACTTGTTGAGGGCGTCATCCGTGATCAGCAGTGCCTGCGGCGCCTTGGTGACGAACAGGCCGGCCTGGCCGGCGGCTTCCGAGACGGTGAAGGCGTAGTCGTTCTCGGCGGCGGCCGGATTGAGAATGCCGTTACTGGTCAGCACGCCGATCGTCCGGGCGCGCACCTGGACGTCGGCGCTGCCGGGGTTGACCAGCGGGTTGCCCACCAGATGGATGACCCTGACCTCGGGCGCCACCACCTTGAACTCCCGGGCGGCCACCGGGGCGAGGAACCGCTGGACGCGTTCCAGCGCGCCGTTCGGGTCGCCGGCCGCCGCCTCCAGGTAGTTGCGCACGAAGACGGCGCGGTCTGTGCTGGCCAGGCGGTCGTTCCGGACAGGTGCGACGTTCTCACCGGTGGACGCGCCGGTCGACGGGCCGGGACCGACCCGCTGCACCTTCGTGCTGTCCGGAATGCCGCAGCCGCCGGCCAGCAGCGCGGCCGCCAGCGGCGCGGCGAGCAGCCATCGCACCCGCCGGCTCACCGGGCCGCCTCTACGGCCTCGCCGGCGGGCTCCCCGGCGGCCCCGCCGGGCGCCGGCGCGGCGTCGATGGCGAGCGGCACCGCGTCCACCGCTCGGTCCCGCGGGATCAGCGGCAGCGGGGCGGCGACCAGCCGGTCGCCGGAGCGCACCGGCACGGTCAGCCGGAACTGCGCGCCACCACCGGGCTCGCCCCACGCCTCGAGCCAGCCGCCGTGCAGCCGGGCGTCCTCGACGGAGATGGACAGGCCCAGCCCGGTGCCGCCGGTCTGCCGGGCCCGGGACGGGTCAGCCCGCCAGAACCTGTTGAACACCAGGCGGTCCTCCCCCGGCTTGAGACCGACACCGTGGTCTCGCACGGTGACGGCGACGGCCGCCTCGTCGGTGGCGAGGGTGACCTCGACCGGCCGGCCCTCGCCGTGCTCGACGGCGTTGCCGACCAGGTTGCGCAGCACCCGCTCGATGCGGCGCGGGTCGACCTCGGCGATGACCGGGGACTCCGGCAGGCGTAGGTCGATGACCACCCCGGCCCGCTCGGCCAGCCCGGCCAACCGTTCGGCGACCCGTTCGATGATCGGCACCAGGTCGCTGTGCTCGGCGTCCAGGGCGGCGAAGCCCGCGTCGAAGCGGCTGATCTCCAGCAGGTCGGTGAGCAGGCTCTCGAAGCGGTCCAACTCCGTCTGCAGCAACTCGGCGCTGCGGGCCACCGCCGGGTCGAACTCCTCACGCTCGGAGAAGATCAGGTCGGCGGCCATCCGGACGGTGGTCAGCGGCGTGCGCAACTCGTGCGACACGTCCGAGGTGAAGCGCCGCTGCAGCCGGGACATCTCCTCCAGCCGGACGATCTGGCGCTGCAGGTTGGCCGCCATCTGGTTGAAGGAGGCGGCCAGCAGGGCCAGGTCGTCCTCGCCGGCGACCTTCATGCGCTGGTCGAGCAGGCCGGCGGAGAGCCGCTGGGCGGTGCGGGCGGCGACCCGCACCGGCGTGACGACCATCCGGGTGACCAGGCCGGCCACGACCCCGAGCAGGATCACCAGGGCCAGGCCGGTGACCAACACCGTGGTGCGGATCTGGTTGGACGCCCGGTCCTCGGTGGTCAGCGGGACCAGGTAATAGAGCTCGACGTGACCGAACTTGGTCGGCACCGGGGAGCCGTATACCAGGTATTTGGTGTGCACGCCGCCCACCTCGGCGGTGCGGATCTGCTGGGCCACCTGGCCGGAATTCGCCACCGTGCGGACCATCTCGGGGGTGATCAGCGAGGCGGTGTCGACCTTGGTGGAGGTGACCGGCCGGAGCTCGGGGATGGTGTCGGCGCGCAGCGCGACGATCGCGCCGCCGAGCTCGGCGGAGTCGCCGTCGGCGAGCCGGTCGACCGTGGCGATGAAGGTCGCCGGCAGCCGCTGGTCGCGCACCTGAGGATGGACGGTGAGCTGGTCGAAGGCGTATTTCACCTTGCCCTGCATCTGCGCCTTGACCTCGTCCTCGGCGCGGTCCAGCAGGATCTGGGTGCTGCGGTCGGCGATGAACCAGCCGAAGGCGCCGACCAGCAGGCTGGACGCCACCAGGGTCAGGGTCACCACGCGCAGGTGCAGCGAGCGGCGCCAGGCCCGGCGGGCGGGCGCGGACAGCCGGCGGCCGTGGCGCACACCGATGCGCCACTGCCGCCGCACCAGTCTCAGGGTGCGGCGGACGGGCATCGGTAACCAGGCGGGAGCATGCATCTCGGGGGCAAGGTTAGTCCCCCGTCCAACCACCCCACCACACCCCACCACCGCCTTGGGCTGCCCCTACCCGGTGCCCGCCTTGTATCCGACACCGCGCACCGTGAGGATGATCTCCGGGCGCTCCGGGTCCGGCTCGATCTTCGCGCGCAGCCGCTGGACGTGCACGTTGACCAGCCGGGTGTCGGCCGCGTGCCGGTAGCCCCAGACCTGTTCGAGCAGCACCTCGCGGGTGAAGACCTGGCGCGGCTTGCGGGCGAGCGCGACCAGCAGGTCGAATTCGAGCGGCGTCAGCTTCACCTCCTCGCCGTCGCGGGAGACGGTGTGCGCCGGCACGTCGATGGTGATCTGGTTGCCGGGCGGCCCGATGGTGAGCATCTCCGGCGCGGCGTCCTCACCCCGGCGCAGCCGGGCCCGCATCCGCGCGACCAGCTCCTTGGGCTTGAACGGCTTGACCACATAGTCGTCGGCGCCGGACTCGAGGCCGAGCACCACGTCGACCGTGTCGCTCTTGGCGGTCAGCATGACGATCGGGATGCCGGACTCGGTGCGGATCGCCCGGGCCACGTCGATGCCGCTCATGCCGGGCAACATCAGGTCGAGCAGGACGATGTCGGGCCGGCTCTCCCGGAAGGCGGCGAGGGCACGCTCGCCGTCGGCGACGAAGGACGGAAGGAAACCTTCACTGCGCAGGACGATGCCGAGCATCTCGGCCAGCGCTGGGTCGTCATCGACGACGAGTACCCGGGCTCTCATGCGATCCAATATTGCACTGTCCCCTTCAGGCCCGTGTGACCGCCCGGCGATCATGCACCACCGGTGTTGCTGATCATGGACCGGCGAAGCTCAAAAATCCAGGCTAGGCGAAGAGCGCACGACCCCAGTGGTCCTCCGGGCCGGTCACGCCTGGCGGGCAGGCGAACAGGGCCTGGGAGACCGGTTTGAGATACTCGTTCATGTCGTCGGTCCGCGACAGATTACGCTGGATCGGTACGAATTGCTTGCGGGGATCGCGCTGATAGGCGATGAAGAACAGGCCCGCGTTGAGCCGGCCCAGCCCGTCCGAGCCGTCGACGAAGTTGTAGCCACGGCGCAGCAGCCGGGCGCCGCCGTTCTCCGTCGGGTGGGCCAGCCGGACGTGCGAGGTGGTGGCCAGCAGCAGCTCGCCGTCCGCGCCCTTGGCGGCCAGGTCCGGCTCCTCGAACTCGCCGGTCTTGCCCAGCGGCGCGCCGACGCCCTTGTCCCGGCCGACGATGGCCTCCTGCTCGGCCAGCGACGTGCGGTCCCAGGTCTCGACGAGCATCCGGATCTTGCGGGTGACCAGGTATGCACCGCCGGTCATCCACTCAGGTCCGTCGCCCGGCTGCACCCACAGGTGCTCGCGCAGCCGGTCGGTCTCCTCCAGCTTGAGGTTGGCGGTGCCGTCCTTGAAGCCGAACAGGTTGCGCGCGGTCGCCTGCGTCGTCGACGTGGACGACGTACGCCCGAAGCCGAGCTGCGACCAGCGCACGCTGACCACGCCCATGCCGATCCGGGCCAGGTTGCGGATCGCGTGCACGGCCACCTGCGGATCGTTGGCGCAGGCCTGCACGCACAGGTCGCCGCCGGAGATGGCGGCCTCCAGCCGGTCGCCCGGGAAGTGTGGCAGGTCCGCCAGCGCGGCGGGCCGCTGGCCGGCGATGCCGAAGCGGTCCTTGCCGGTCGCGTCACGGAACAGCGTCGGGCCGAAGCCGACCGTGATGGTCAGCCCCGAGGGCGGCAGCCCCAGCGCCTCGCCGGTGTCGTCCGGCGGCGCCTCCGGGATGCCGCCGACCGCGCCGATCTCGCCGGCGTCCTGCCCCGCGGTCATCCGGGCGGCGGCCGCGGTCCAGTCCTTCAGCAGGCCGACGAGGCGTTCGCGGTCCTTGGTGATGACGTCGAACGCGACGAAGTGCAACCGGTCCTGGGCGGGCGTGACGATGCCGGCCTGATGCCCGCCGGTGAACGGCACGGCACCGGCGATGCTCGGCGCCTCGTCGGCGAACGCGTTCTTGACCAGGGCGCCACCGACGGCGGCCGCGCCGGCCACCCCCGCCACGCCGACGCCGGCGAGCGCGATGGCCCGCCGGCGCGACACGGTGCTGTCGGACATCGGAAGGGCTCCTTTACTTCTTCGACACGACCGCGGCGACCTTGCTGACGGGCTCGGCGAGCGCGTTGATCGCGTCGGAGAGACCCTTCAGGTCGGCCTCGCTGAGGGCGGTGTGCAGCTTCCAGCCGTCGCCGTCGCGGTATTTGCCCAGCGCGGCTTCCACGTTCGCGAACTCGGTGTCGAGCGTCTTGACCAGTGCGGGGTCGCGTTCCTCCAGCACCGGGCGCAGCGACGAGACGGCCGCCTTGGAGCCCTCGAGGTTGGCGTTGAAGTCCCACAGGTCGGTGTGCGAGTAGCGGTCCTCCTCGCCGGTGATCTTGCCGGTGGCGACCTCGTCGAGCAGTTCCTTGGCGCCGTTGGCGAGCTGCAGCGGGGAGAGCTTCTCGGCGTTGGCCTTGGCGACGATCTCCTTCACGTCGGCCAGCAGCCGGTCGGCGATCGGGCCATCCTTGGAGACGTCCGGCTTGGCGGCCCAGAGGTCCTTCTCCAGGCGATGGAAGCCGGTGAACTCCATGCCCTCCTCGATGACCTCCTCGCGGCCGTCGATCTTCGGGTCGAGGTCACCGAAGATCTCCGCGACCGGCTCGATCCGCTCCCAGTAGGTGCGGGCGATCGGGAACAGCGCCTTGGCCTTGTCGATCTCGCCGGCCTTGACCGCGGCGACGAACTCCTCGGTCTTCGGCAACAACGCGGCGGTCTGGCTCTTGACGTACCGCGAGTAGCTGGCGGTCGCGTCGGCGAGCTTGGCGTCGTCGGTCAGCGGGGCCGCCGAGCCGGAGACGGTCAGCGCGGCCCGGATGCCCTTACCGATCATGCCGGGCTTGCAGGCGGTCTCGTAGGTGCCGGCCGGCAGCTCCACGTGCAGCTCGCGGGAGAGCCCGGGCGCGATGTTCTCGACCTCGCCCATGACCCGGTCGCCCGGGGCGTACACATAGAACTCGGTGACCTTGTTGCCGCCGTTGGTGATGGTGAAGACGCTGGTGCCGGCGTCGATCGTGGTCCGAGCGACCTCACAGGCCGTGTCGGACGCCTTGACGGTGATCGGCCCGCCCGCGGCACCGGCGGCGGTGTCGTCGGCCTTGTCGCCGCTGCACGCGGCCAGGGCGCCGCCGAGGACGCCGACCGCGGCCAGCGCGAGGATTCGAGTGGTACGCATGGGCGGGGGTCTCCTACTGCTGCGGCGCGGGCGCCGGGGTGGAATCGGGGGTGACGACCGGCGCCTTCTTGCGCCCCGGCCAAAGGAAGAGCACGAGAACCGGGATGCCGTACGCGGCCCAGGCCACCGTCTCGAGCACCGACGCGGTGGGCGTGATGTTGAACATGCCGGTGAGCAGCGCCGTGTACCAGGCCGACGGGTCGAGCACGCCGCTGATGTCGTACGCCAGGTTGTTCAGTCCCGGGAGGACGCCGGCCTCCTGGAAGTCGTGCACGCCGTACTTCAGAATGCCGGCGGCGACCAGGATGAGCAGCGCGCCGGTCCAGGTGAAGAAGACCGAGAGGTTGATCCGCACCGCGGTCGCGTACATCAGGTAGCCGATGACCACCGCGGAGGCGATGCCGATCAGCAGCGCGTAGAGCGGGCGGCTGTTGTCGGCGGCGCCCTGGACGGCGGAGTAGAAGATCAGCGAGGTCTCGAGGCCCTCGCGGACGACGGCGAGGAACGCCATCACGGCCACCGCGATCGAGCCGACCTCCAGCGCGTCCTGCAGCTTGCCGCGCAACTCACCGGCGATCGAGCGGGCCGCCCGGCGCATCCAGAAGATCATCCAGGTCACGAAGGCCACGGCCAGGATGGAGGTGACCGCCTCGAAGAGCTCGCGGTGCTCGTACTTCTGCAGCAGCGTGGTCGAGGTGTAGCTGAGCAGCCAGCCGAAGAAGACCGACAGCGCCACGGCGAGCCCGACGCCGGACCAGACCTGAACGAGTCGGTCCCTGCGGTCGGCCTTCACCAGAAACGCGATGAGGATGCTGACCACCAGGGTGGCCTCCAGCCCCTCACGCAGGCCGATGAGGTAGGTGGCGAGCATGGCACTCCGTCGCTAAGGCATCCCTAAGTAAGGCTTGGCACACCTTAGCCACGAGCGAGGCATCTCAGTCAAGCCACGAAGCTATCTCGCAGGTCACAGGGCGATCTCCGGGTCCGAAGACCGCCCTGTCGGCCGATCAGCGGGCGTGGTCGAATTCGCCGCCCCGAACGCCGGTGAGGAACTCGGCCCAGTCCCGGGTCCCGAACTCCAGAACCGGCCCGGCGATGTCCTTGGAGTCGCGGACGAACACCGCGGCGGTGGCCGAGGCGACTTCGAC
>NZ_QHHV01000142.1:0-6273 GCF_003947245.1 Actinoplanes sp. ATCC 53533
TCGGGCCGGGTGCGGGTGGCGGAGCGGTGGACCGACCGTCTCGGTGGGTGTCCGCTGGCGTTCATCCACAAGACGCGGGATCCGATGAAGCCGAACCAGGTGGTGGCCAACCGGGTGGTCGGTGAGGTCGAGGGCCGGGTCTGTCTGATCGTCGACGACATGATCGACACCGGTGGCACGATCACGAAGGCCGCCGACATCCTGTTCGATTCGGGCGCGGCGGATGTGATCGTGGCCTCGACGCACGCGCTGTTGTCCGATCCGGCGACCGAGCGGTTGAAGAACAGCCGGATCAGTGAGCTGGTGGTGACCAACACGTTGCCGCTGCCGCCGGAGAAGCAGCTTGACAAGATCACCGTGCTGTCGATCGCGCCGCTGCTGGCGCGGGCGATCCGGGAGGTCTTCGATGACGGGTCGGTGACCACCCTGTTCGGCGGTTTGAGCTGAGCCGTCCGGTTGTCCGGTTTGTGGCTGGATGGACCGTGCAATTTGCATTCGTGCGGGTGAAATTTCCGCGGGGTGAGTGATCTGGCGGGACCCGCCGCTTCGACCGTCGGCGTGGCAGGTAAGCTGGTGCGGTTGCCACGGCGAGGGTGCCACGCGGTCTGCTGCAGTTTTGCGGAGTTCGCTTGAGGCACCGTGATCGACGCGGTGCTCCGGGCCTGTGCCCGCGCGCCCCTTCGCCGAGCGCCGATTGCCCGCAGCCCGCCGAACCTTCTTCACGCCGCCCGTTCCAACGTTTTCAGGAGTTTCCCCGTGTCCGAGGTAAAGATCAGCGCCGAGCCCCGTACCGAGTTCGGCAAGGGTGGTGCCCGCCGCACGCGCCGGGCCGGCCTGGTGCCTGCCGTGCTGTACGGACATGGCGAGGCCCCCGTCCACATCGCTCTGCCCGCGCGTGAGTTCGCCGCCGCGATTCGGCACGGCGGTCTCAACCAGGTCTTCACGATCGACGTCGCCGGTGGCACCGGTGCCACGCTCGCGCTGCCGAAGGCGATCCAGCGTGACCCGATCAAGGAGACGTACGAGCACGTCGACCTGATCATCGTCAAGCGTGGCGAGAAGGTCCAGGTCGACGTCCCGGTGACGATGGTCGGCGAGGCCGCCCGTAACACGCTCATCGTGAACGAGTCCAACACGCTGGCGGTCACCGCCGAGGCCATGCACCTGCCGAGCAGCCTCGAGGTCTCGATCGAGGGCCTGGAAGCCGGCTCGCAGATCACGGCCGGTGACGTGACGCTGCCCGAGGGCACCGAGCTGGCGGTCGACCCCGACTTCGTGCTCGCGATGGTCACCGCGGCGCAGACCGCCGAGCAGCTCGAGGGTGACTCGGCCGACGCGGGCGAGACCACCACCGAGGCGAGCGAGGCCGGCGGGGAAGCCGCTTCCTGACCCGACGAACCGCGATCCGCAGGGAAAGTGCCGTCGGCACTTTCCCTGTTTTCGTCGCGGGGTTGTGACCGCGACGGCGCGATGTCCATGTTGAAGGAGGCTCGGCGATGACCGAGGACGCACCCTGGCTGGTGGTCGGCCTGGGTAATCCCGGCCGGGAGTACGCGGCCAACCGGCACAATGTCGGTTTCATGGTGGCCGATCTGCTGGCGTCGCGGGTCGGTGGCAAGTTCGGCCGGCCGAAGCGGGTGGTGGCCGAGGCGGCGGAGGGCCGGCTGGGTTTCGGCGGCCCGAAGCTGATCGTGGTGAAGCCGTTGACGTTCATGAACCTGTCCGGTGCGCCGGTGGTGGCGCTGGCCCAGTTCTTCAAGGTGCCGGTGGAGAACGTGCTGGCCGTACATGACGAGCTTGATGTGCCGTACGGGCAGGTGCGGGTGAAGCGCGGCGGTGGTGAGGGCGGTCACAACGGGCTGCGTTCGATGTCGAAGTCGCTGGGCAGCAAGGAGTACGCCCGGGTCCGGTTCGGGATCGGCCGGCCGCCGGGTCGGCAGGACCCGGCCGACTACGTGTTGTCGGACTTCTCCGGCGGGGAGCGCAAGGAGCTGGAGTTTCTGGTGGACCGGGCGGCGGACGTGGTGGAGGCCGTGGTCCTCGAGGGCGTGGAGTGGGCCCAGAACAAATACCACGGAACTCTATGAGATACGGTCAGAACGGACAGATTGCTTGGGCCGTTTTGTCCGTCTATCGATCCCGTGACGCCGTCCCCGGTTAGCGCGTTGGTCACGTAGCGCACCCAAACGGGTGCGCGGGGACAACGCGGTACGGGGAGGTTCGGGTGCGGCAGGAACTCTCCAGGGGCTACGCAGCGATATTGGGTGAGCCGACGGTGGTGCTGCCGACGGTGCAACGTCGCGACATGGCGCCGGCGGAGCCGCCGGAGAACTACGGCCCGGCCAACCACCCGCCCGGCAACCACGGACTCCGCCCGCACCGGCCGCTGCCGTACCGGAGTCGCAACAGCAAGATCCCATCGCCCGCCCGGCCGCCCGGCGACGACGCCGGAGCCGACGTCGCCGACAACGCGCCGCCGCTGGCCGGTGCCGGCGGGCGGGTCCCCACCGACCGGGCCCGCAACCGGGCCGTCGAGCGGCACTGGTCGGCCGAGCCCAACCGCTCGGCGGCGGTCCGGCCCGCGAGCCGGCCGTTCGTCCGGGTCCGGGGCCGGCACGCGGCGATGTCGCGGCGCCAGCGCTGGGAGCGGCAGTACGTGCGCGCCCTGGTCCTGTGTGACCTGCTGGCCGGCATCGCCGCGGGCGCGGTGACCTTCGGCCTGCGCTTCGGCGACGAGGTGACCACCTACAACCGCTCGTACCTGTGGCTGTCGGGGCTGCTGCCGCTGGCGTTGCTGGCGGTGCTGGTGGTCAGCCGGGCGTACGAGCGCCGCTTCCTGTTCGTCGGCACGGACGAGTACCAGCGGGTGTTCCGGGGCGGGGTCGGCCTGATCGCGGGAGTGGCCGTCGTCTCGTACGCGCTCGATCTGGATCTGGCCCGGTCCTACGTCCTGGCCGCGCTGCCGACCGCGATGGTCTCCGCCGTGGTCCTGCGGTTCGCCCTGCGCAAGCGGCTGCACTTCGCCCGGGCTCGCGGGGAACGGCTGCGCCGGGTGATCGTGGTCGGCCACGAGCTGTCGGTCATCGGCATCACCAGGCAGTTGCGCCGGGAGCGGTACCACGGCCTGGAGGTGGTCGGCGCGTGCCTGCCGCCGGACCACGACGGGGTCATCGACCTGCCGGTCTTCGGCACCTTCGACGACGTCGCGACCGCGGTCGACGCGGCCGACGCGGACACCGTGGTGGTGCTGAGCTGCCCGGAGCTGGACGGCGCCGCGCTGCGCCGGCTGGCCTGGCGGCTCGAACGCGACGAGGTCGATCTGGTGGTGGCGAGCGCCCTCATCGACGTCGCCGGGGCGCGCACCACGATCCGGCCGTTCGACGGGCTGCCGATGCTGCACGTCGAGCATCCGCGGCTGCACGGCGGCGCCCGGGTCGTGAAGGACCTCGTCGATCGGATCGGCGCGCTCGCCCTGCTCATCTTCTTCGGACCGCTGCTGTTAGTCGTCGCACTCTGCGTCCGGGTGACCTCACGCGGGCCGGTACTCTTTCGTCAGGTGCGGGTCGGGCGTGACGGGTCCGAGTTCCGCATCTTCAAGTTCCGCAGCATGTACGTCGACGCCGAGGCCCGGCTGGCCGAGCTCCGGCACCTCAACGAGCACGACGGTGTGCTCTTCAAAATGCGCGACGACCCGCGCGTGACTCCGACCGGCCGGTGGTTGCGCAGGCTGTCCCTGGATGAGCTGCCGCAGCTGCTGAACGTGATCGCCGGGCAGATGTCGCTGGTCGGGCCGCGACCGCCGCTGCCGGCGGAGGTCGCCGTCTACGCCGACGACGTGCGCCGCCGCCTAGCGGTCAAGCCGGGCATGACGGGCCTTTGGCAGGTTTCCGGACGTTCGGACCTGTCCTGGGAGGAGGCGGTCCGGCTGGACCTTCGCTATGTGGAGAACTGGTCGCTCAGCTTGGACTTGGTGATCCTTTTGCGGACCATGACGGCGGTTGTCCGCTCCTCCGGAGCGTATTGAGTTATGAGAGGCGAGGCGATGAGCGAGCAGACAGGGACGTCGGCGCGCATAGCCGGTCAGCGTGAGCCCGTCGCCGACGGCGGCACGCCACCGGTGATCGACGCGGCGTTCGCGCGCTGGCTCGCGGACCGCGCCGGCCAGGTGCTGCTCCAGGTGCGCGCCGAGGTGGGGTATGCGGACGGCAAGGTGCTCAAGGCCGCCGGTGACCAGGCCGCGCAGGACCTGCTGCG
Source organism: Actinoplanes sp. ATCC 53533 (assembly GCF_003947245.1). Classification (NCBI taxonomy): domain Bacteria; kingdom Bacillati; phylum Actinomycetota; class Actinomycetes; order Micromonosporales; family Micromonosporaceae; genus Actinoplanes; species Actinoplanes sp. ATCC 53533. The sequence continues at coordinate 4,255 of NZ_QHHV01000142.1, forward strand.
CGCCGAGCTGGCCCGGTGGCGCCCGGCGGACGCTGTGCTGTCGGAGGAGGACGACCACTCCCGCGTGGCGTGGCACGACGACCGGCACGACGCCGTACGCCCGGACCGCCTCGGCGCCTCCCGGGTCTGGATCATCGACCCGCTGGACGGCACCCGCGAGTTCTCCGAGGAGGGCCGCACCGACTGGGCCGTGCACGTGGCCCTGTGGACGGCCGACTGTTCCCGGCCCAGCTGCCTGGCCGCCGGCGCCGTGGCGATGCCGGCCCAGCACCGGACGTTCGCCACCGACCAGCCGCCGGCGTACCCGCCGCTGCCCCTGGCCGCGGCGACCGGTGGCCCGATCCGGATCGCGGCCAGCCGCACCCGCCCGCCGGCGTTCGTCACCGCGCTGGCCGAGGACATCGGCGCCGAGCTGGTGCCGATGGGGTCCGCCGGCGTCAAGATCGCCGCGGTGATCAACGGCGACGCGGACGCCTACGTGCACGCGGGCGGGCAGTACGAATGGGACAGCGCCGCCCCGGTGGCTGTGGCGTCGGCCACGGGGCTGCATGCTTCCCGTATCGACGGAACTGCGCTGAAATACAACCAGGCCGATCCGAAGTTGCCGGATCTGGTGGTCTGTCGCAAGGACCTTGCGCCCCGTCTGCTCGCAGCGTTGCAGCGACACCTCCCGTAACCGCCCGGATGAGTTCGGCCGACACCGAAAGGTCTGGAATCCGATGAGCCAGACGAAGCCCTATCGCGTCTCGCATCTCGACGCTCTCGAAGCCGAGAGCATCTTCGTCATGCGCGAGGTCATGGCCGAGTTCGAGCGGCCGGTGCTGCTCTTCTCCGGTGGCAAGGACTCGATCGTGATGTTGCGCCTCGCGGAGAAGGCGTTCGCGCCCGCGCGCATCCCGTTCCCGGTCATGCACGTCGACACCGGGCACAACTTCCCCGAGGTGCTGGCATACCGCGACACCAGGGTCGCCGAGCTGGGCCTCAACCTGGTGATCGCCAGCGTGCAGGAGGCCATCGACGCCGGCCACGTCCGTGAGCTGCCGGACGGCACCCGCAACCGGATCCAGACCCCGGTGCTGCTCGCGGCGGTGGAGAAATACCGCTTCGACGCGCTCTTCGGCGGCGCCCGCCGCGACGAGGAGAAGGCCCGGGCCAAGGAGCGGATGTTCAGCTTCCGCGACGAGTTCGGCCAGTGGGACCCGAAGAACCAGCGCCCCGAGCTGTGGTCGCTCTACAACGGCCGGCACCACCCCGGTGAGTCGATCCGGGTGTTCCCGCTCTCCAACTGGACCGAGCTGGACGTCTGGCACTACATCGCCAAGGAGCAGATCGCGCTGCCGAGCATCTACTACGCGCACGACCGCGAGGTCGTCGAGCGCGCCGGGATGTTCTACGCGGTGAACGAGTTCATCGTCCCCAAGGACGGCGAGACGGTCGAGACCCGCCAGGTGCGTTACCGCACCGTCGGCGACGCGTCGCAGACCGCCGCCGTGCTCTCCGACGCCGACACGGTCTCCAAGGTCATCGACGAGGTGGCGGCGACCCGGATCACCGAGCGCGGCGCCACCCGGGGCGACGACAAGGTCAGCGAGGCGGCCATGGAAGACCGCAAGCGGGAAGGGTACTTCTGATGAGTCAGTCCGTGCTGGAGCCCGAGGCCACACCGGCCCGCAACATGGATCTGCTGCGGTTCGCCACCGCCGGCAGCGTCGACGACGGCAAGTCGACCCTGATCGGCCGGCTGCTCTACGACACCAAGTCGCTCTTCTCCGACCAGCTCGAGGCGGTCGAGGCGGTCAGCGCCGCCCGCGGCGACGAATACACCAACCTGGCGCTGCTCACCGACGGCCTGCGGGCCGAGCGGGAGCAGGGCATCACCATCGACGTGGCGTACCGCTACTTCGCGACGCCGCGGCGCAAATTCATCATCGCCGACACCCCGGGGCACATCCAGTACACCCGCAACATGGTCACCGGCGCCTCGACGGCCGACCTGGCGCTGATCCTGGTCGACGCCCG
>NZ_QHHV01000143.1:0-12628 GCF_003947245.1 Actinoplanes sp. ATCC 53533
GGGCGGCGACGGTCTCGGCGAAGAGCGCCTCCAGGGCCGGCTCCTGCTCCAGCAGCCGCGCCCACGACGGCGCGACCAGCGCGGCCGCCGCAGCCGGCGTGCGCTCCGCCGCCGGCAGGTCGAAGAGGCTCTCCAGCACCGCGTGCACCAGCGTGCCGCGCACCTGGTCCGGGGTCGGCTTCTCCGGCAGCCGGTCGATGGTGCGGAACCGGAACAGCAGCGGGCAGGTCTTGAAGTCGGCGGCGCGCGACGGCGACAGCGACGGCCCGGCATGACGCTCCCCGCGCCCGGGAGCGGAGCCGGGCCGCGGGTCCGCGGCGGAGTCCGCGGAAGGGGACAAAACCGTTTCTGCCGTCATGGGGGTAAGGCTAGGGGAGGGGTACGACGAAATCGCCGCGGCAGGGACCTCTCAGGTGCGGTCCGTAGCATCGACACGTGGACGACGGCGCACAGCAGACCCGCCCCGCCCGGCGGCCGGGCCGGATGGTCGGGCATGTGCTGGGCATCCCGGTTTATCTCAGCCCGTCGATGTTGCTGCTCGCGGTGCTGGTCACCGTCGTTTACGGCGGATACGTGCAGGCCGAGCTGGGCCTCGCCGGGCCGGCCGCGTACGCCGTCGGTTTTGGTTTTGTGGTTTGTCTGCTCGGCTCCGTGCTGTTGCACGAGCTCGGCCACGCCCTGACCGCCCGCCGGCACGGCATCGGTGTGCGCGGGATCACTCTTGAACTGCTCGGCGGCTACACGGAGATGGACCGTGACGCCCCCACGCCCCGGGTCGACGCCCTGGTCTCGCTGGCCGGCCCGGCCGTCTCCCTGGTGTTGGGCGCGCTCGCCACCGCCGCCGCCTTCGTGCTGCCCGACCGCACCGTCGCCGGGGAGATCGCCTTCCAACTCGCCGCCAGCAACGTGCTCGTCGCGGTCTTCAACGTCCTTCCCGGGCTGCCGCTCGACGGCGGCCGGGCGCTGCGGGCCGGGCTGTGGGCGCTGATCAAGGACCGGAACAGGGCCACCGAGGTCGCCGCCTGGGCCGGCCGGGGCATCGCCGTGCTCACCGCCGCGGCCGTGTTCACCCTGTACCGGCTGAACCTGCTGACCGTCTTCGGGCTGGTCTTCATCCTGCTCGTGGTCTTCACGCTGTGGCAGGGCGCCGGTCAGTCGATCCGGCTCGCGCGGATGAGCCGCCGGTTCCCCCTCGTCGACCTGCGGGCCCTCGCGCGGCCGCTGTTCGCCGTACCGTCGGGGACGCCGCTGGCGGAGGCCCAGCGCCGGGCCGGCGAGGCCGACCGGGGTGGGGATGCCCTGGCCGTCGCGGATGCCGGCGGCCGGCTCGTGGCGCTGGTCGACGCCGCCGGAGCCGCCGCCGTGCCGGCCGCGCGGCGGCCCTGGGTGGCCGTCGACACCGTCGCGCGCGACCTGGGCCGGGTGCCCGCCCTGCCGCTCGGGCTGACCGGCGAGCAGGTGGTCCGGGCGGTGCAGGCGCACCCGGGTGCGCAGTACGTGATCACCTCCGGGGAGGATGTCGTCGGCGTGCTGCACGTCGCGGATCTGGCCGAGCTGCTGGAGCCGCGCCGCGCGGGCCGCACCCGGCGACCGGACCAGCCGTCGCAGCGATGAGCCAGCACCGAATGAGAGAGCGATCAGTGACCGTGCAACCCACCACCACCGTGGTCGACGAGCCCGTGCCCGCCCACCGGGGCCCGTTCCGCGTGGGCGACCGTGTGCAGCTCACGGATCCCAAGAACCGCATGCACACCATCGTGCTGGAGCACGGTAAGGAGTTTCACACCCACCGCGGCGCCCTGGCGCACGACGCCCTGATCGGCCTGCCCGACGGCAGCGTCGTGGTCTCCGCCGGCGGCACGGCCTATCTGGCGCTGCGCCCGCTGCTGTCCGATTACGTGCTCTCCATGCCGCGCGGCGCGCAGGTCATCTACCCCAAGGACGCCGCGCAGATCGTCGCCATGGCCGACATCTTCCCCGGCGCCAAGGTGATGGAGGCCGGCGTCGGGTCGGGCGCGCTGACCTGCTCGCTGCTGCGGGCCGTCGGCAGCACCGGCGAGCTGCACTCCTACGAGCTGCGGGACGACTTCGCGGCGATCGCCCGCAAGAACGTCGAGGCCTTCTTCGGCGGCCCGCACCCCGCGTGGCACCTGCACTCCGGCGACGTCGCGCAGGCCGAGGGGACCGGTTTCGACCGGATCGTCCTCGACATGCTGACCCCCTGGGAAGCCCTCGCGATGGTCGAGCGGGCGTTGATCCCCGGCGGCGTCTTCATCGGGTACGTGGCCACGACCCCGCAGCTGTCCGAGCTGGTGGAGGCGTTGCGGGAGCGCGGCGGCTGGACCGAGCCCCGGGCCTGGGAGTCGCTGGTGCGCGACTGGCACGCCGACGGCCTCGCCGTGCGCCCCGACCACCGGATGATCGCGCACACCGCGTTCCTGGTCTCGGCCCGCAAGCTGGCTCCCGGCGTGACGGCGCCGCCGCGCCGCCGCAAGCCGAGCAAGGGCGCCGAGGCGTACGCGTTGCGCAGGGCCGCCCAGGCCGCGCTGGCGGCCGAGCGCGCGGAGCCGGTGGACGATCCCGGGGTGTGACGGGTGCAGGCGGATCGGGTAGTTTCCGTCGCGGGTTTCGATGGGTTCGCGGAGCGGAGGGAACGGGTGGGCGCGATGAGTTCTCCGCCGTTCGGTGGCAGCAACGAGATGCCGGCGGTCTTTCCCGACTGGTCGCCGTACGAGGACCTGGACTCGGCCGCCCGGGCCTATCTGCGCGACCCCGAGGTGGCGCTCGACGCCCTGTTCGGCGTGCTGCGCGGGGCGTCCGTGCTCTGTTTCACGCTGGAGCGCTTCGTCAACGAGGTCAACGGCGTGTGGCAGGAGGTCGTCATCTGCGACGGCAGCCGGCTCGTGCTGTGGCACGGCGAGGACGTAGCGCCCGGGGACGGGCCGGTCGGCTCGATGACGTCATCCCTGCGGGTGGTGCCCCTGTCGACCGTCACCGAGGTGGGCTGCCGGCGGCGGCTCACCCGGACGTCGACCGGGCAGGCCCGGGTCGACAGCATCGACGTCTACCTGCTGCTGAGCTCCGTGGACGACGCGGTGCCGCCGCCCGGCATGGCCGAGGACGAGGGCCGGGCCGCGTTGCGGCATGACGCGCTGCGCTTCGGCAAGACGCTCGACGACGGCGGCCCGGGGCAGATTGCCCGCTTGGAGGAATTCTCCCGGATTGTCGCATCTTTGGTCGGTCGTCCGACACTGTGAGATTCTCCGCTCCGCCGGGCCGGTTTTCGCCGGGCCCCGCGGAGCGGCGGAAAACGATCAGTCGGCCTCGGGGCCGGCGATCTCCACGTCGTCCTTCGCGCGCACCACGTGGATGCAGTCGCCCGGGCACTCCTTGGCCGCGTCGATCACCTCGAGGTGCAGCCGGGCCGGCACCCCGGTGCGCACGCCGGGGCTCTGCAGCAGCTCACCGGCGCTGTCCTTGACGTACGCGAGGCCGTCGATGTCGAACTCGAACACCTCGGGTGCGTATTGCACGCACAGCCCGTCACCAGTGCACAGATCCTGATCCACCCAGACCTCAAGTTCGCCTGTCTCGGTCTGTGTCGACACCGCTTACCTCCCCCAACTAGCCCGGTCCGACGGTACCCGAACCCCCTGACCACCCGGTGCACCCCACAGGCCCGATCGATCAAGGTTCAGTGACGAGGGTGTTGCATGGGTCGAAATCCGCCCCGCAGCGGCTACTGTTATCACCAAGACGTTCGAGCCCCCGGGGAGGTGGGACGTGGCACGTAGCGACGAGGCGTCAGGCGCCGCACGTTGGGAGAAAGAGGCCAACGATCTCTCCAGCCAGGTTGCGTTCCTGCAAGAGGAACTAGCTCTGGTACGGCGGAAGTTGACCGAAAGCCCCCGACACGTCCGTCAGCTCGAGGAACGGCTCGCGGCGACGCAGGCGCAGCTGGCCCGACTGACCGAGAACAACGACCGGCTCGTGGCGACCCTCAAGGAAGCCCGATCCCAGATCGTCACTCTCAAAGAAGAGATTGACCGGCTCGCCCAGCCGCCCAGCGGCTACGGCGTATTCCTGGCCGCCCATTCCGACGGCACAGTCGATGTCTTCACCGGTGGTCGCAAGCTGCGGGTGGCGGTCTCGCCGTCGCTCGTGGTCGAAGACCTCAAACGGGGGCAGGAAGTCCTCCTCAACGACGCGCTCAACGTGGTCGACGCGTTCGGCTACGAGCGGGTCGGCGAGGTCGTCCAGCTCAAGGAGATCCTCGAGAATCCGGCCGGCGGTCCCGGTGACCGCGCGCTGGTGATCTCGCACGCCGACGAGGAGCGGATCGTCCACCTGGCCGACTCGCTGATGGTGTCGAAGCTGCGTGCGGGTGACTCGCTCATGATCGAGCCGCGCTCGGCGTACGCCTACGAGCGCATCCCGAAGAGCGAGGTCGAGGAGCTCGTCCTCGAGGAAGTGCCGGACGTCGACTACACCGACATCGGTGGTCTGCACTCGCAGATCGAGCAGATCCGCGACGCGGTGGAGCTGCCGTTCCTGCACGCCGAGCTGTTCCGGGAGCACCAGCTGCGCCCGCCGAAGGGCATCCTGCTCTACGGCCCGCCCGGCTGCGGCAAGACCCTGATCGCCAAGGCGGTCGCCAACTCGCTGGCGAAGAAGATCGCCGAGCGCCGCGGCGATGAGAAGCACACCAGCTACTTCCTCAACATCAAGGGTCCCGAGCTGCTCAACAAGTACGTGGGCGAGACCGAGCGGCACATCCGCCTGGTCTTCCAGCGGGCGCGCGAGAAGGCCAGCGAGGGCACTCCCGTCATCGTCTTCTTCGACGAGATGGACTCGATCTTCCGCACCCGTGGCTCCGGCGTCTCCTCCGACGTGGAGAACACCATCGTCCCGCAGCTGCTGAGCGAGATCGACGGCGTCGAGGGCCTGGAGAACGTCATCGTCATCGGCGCCTCCAACCGGGAAGACATGATCGACCCGGCGATCCTGCGCCCCGGCCGTCTCGACGTGAAGATCAAGATCGAGCGGCCGGACGCCGAGGCGGCGAAGGACATCTTCGCCAAGTACATCCTCAGCGGCCTGCCGCTGAGCACCGACGACCTCACCGAGCACGGCAACGACAGGGACGTCACGGTTGCCGCGATGATCGAGGCCGTGGTGCTCCGGATGTACACGGAGTCCGAGGAGAACCGCTTCCTGGAGGTCACCTACGCCAACGGTGACAAGGAGGTCCTGTACTTCAAGGACTTCAACTCCGGCGCGATGATCCAGAACATCGTCGACCGCGGCAAGAAGATGGCGATCAAGGAGTTCCTCACCAACGGCAAGAAGGGCCTGCGACTGCAGCACCTGCTCGACAGCTGCGTCGACGAGTTCCGGGAGAACGAGGACCTGCCCAACACCACCAACCCCGACGACTGGGCCCGCATCTCCGGCAAGAAGGGCGAGCGGATCGTCTACATCCGTACGCTCGTCTCCGGCGGCAAGGGCGCCGAGGCCGGCCGCTCCATCGAGACGGCCAGCAACACCGGTCAGTACCTGTAACTAGTCCACGGCAACGCCCGACGCGGGCGGGGAGGCGCTACGACGCGCCGCCTCGTCCGCGTTGTGCATCTCTACCCTCCGTGATGTGGCGCGCACGTGCGGGGGCGAGAACCAACTGGGAAGCGTCTAGGCTCGATACATGGGCAACGGCAGCACAGTGGCGGGTGGGGTGGTGGCATGAGCGTTCGACGGATCATGGGTACCGAGGTCGAGTACGGTATTTCGGTGCCGGGGCAGCCCGGCGCCAACCCTATGGTCACCTCGTCGCAGGTGGTCAACGCGTACGGTGCGCGGCCGGAACTCAACCGCGGCGGCCGGGCCCGGTGGGACTACGAGGAGGAGTCGCCGCTGCGCGACGCCCGTGGGTTCACCTACTCCGGTGCCGCGTATGACCCGGCGGACGCGCTCGCCGACGAGGACCTCGGCCTGGCCAACGTGATACTGACCAACGGTGCCCGCCTCTACGTCGATCACGCCCACCCGGAATACAGCACGCCGGAGTGCACCACCCCGCTGGACATCGTCCGCTGGGACAAGGCCGGCGAGCGGGTCATGGCCGAGGCGTCGCGGCGGGCCGCCACGATCCCCGGCACGCACCGCATCCAGCTCTACAAGAACAACACCGACAACAAGGGCGCCTCGTACGGCTCGCACGAGAACTACCTCATGCGCCGGCAGACGCCCTTCGCCGACATCGTGGCGCACCTGACCCCGTTCTTCGTCACCCGGCAGATCTTCTGCGGCGCCGGCCGGGTCGGCCTCGGCCAGGACGGCAGCGGCGCCGGTTTCCAGCTCTCCTCGCGCGCCGACTTCTTCGAGGTCGAGGTGGGCCTGGAGACCACGCTGAAGCGGCCCATCATCAACACCCGCGACGAGCCGCACGCGGACGCCGACAAATACCGCCGGCTGCACGTGATCATCGGCGACGCGAACCTCTCCGAGATCTCCACCTATCTCAAGGTCGGCACGACCGCCCTGATCCTCAACATGATCGAGGAGAAGGTGTTCACCGGCGAGCTGGGCATCGCCGACCCGGTCTCCGAGCTCAAGGCCGTCAGCCACGACCCGTCGCTCAAGCACCTGATGCGCCTGCGTGACGGCCGCAAGCTCACGGCGCTGGATCTGCAGTGGGCCTACTACGAGCGCGCCAAGGCCTTCTGTGACGAGCGCTACGGCGCCGACGTGGACGAGCAGACCGCCGACGTCCTGCAGCGCTGGGAGGACGTGCTGGACCAGCTCGGCCGCGACCCGATGCAGCTCTCCGATCAGCTCGACTGGGTGGCCAAGCTGCGGCTGCTGGAGGGCTACCGCGAGCGCGAGAACCTCACCTGGTCCTCGCCGAAGCTGCAGCTGGTCGACCTGCAGTATTCCGACGTACGGACCGAGAAGGGCCTGTACCACCGGCTGGTCGCCCGCGGCTCGATGAAGACGCTGCTGGACGACGAGGAGACCCGCCGCGCGATGGTGGAGCCGCCCGAGGACACCCGGGCCTACTTCCGCGGCCAGTGCCTGGCCCGGTACGCGTCCGAGGTGGTGGCGGCCAGCTGGGATTCCGTGATCTTCGATGTGGGCCGCGAGTCGCTCGTGCGCGTCCCGATGATGGAGCCCGAGCGGGGCACCAAGAAGCACGTCGGCGCCCTGTTCGCCAAGTGCGACACCGCGAAGGACCTGCTCGAGGTGATCACGAGCCGCTGACGGCCCCGCAGGGCGAGAAACACCCGCGCCGACAGGCGTTTTGTCGTACCCGCGAGGTAAGTTTTTCCCAACCCGAACCAGTTGGGTCATGAAGGGGGACAGCCATGGCAACGCGAGACACCGGCGGTCAGTCGCAGTCCGGCAAGGGCAAGCGCGACGAGGAGATCGAGGACGTCACCACCGAGGCCAACCCTGAGGTTGCCGAGCGACACGCCGAGATCACCGAGGATGTCGACGACCTGCTCGACGAGATCGACTCCGTCCTGGAGGAGAACGCTGAGGAGTTCGTCCGCGGTTACGTCCAAAAGGGCGGCGAGTAAAGGCCTTAAGGGGGCGAAGCGGACATGCCACGGGGGCAAGATGACCGCGATGGCCACAGCACGGTCGAATTCGACGAGCTGCTGCTGGCCCAGGGGGGCCGCTGTGCCATTTGTGGCGCAGCCGATCCTCAACACCTTCACCACGATCATCGCACCGGATGGGTGCGCGGGATATTGTGCTTCAACTGCGACGGCGGCCTCGGGCAGTTCCGGGAGAGCCCGGAACTCCTCGCCGAAGCGATCACGTATCTGAAAGGAACCACGTGGCAGCGGGTTTTGATCCATCCGGGCGTCTTCCAGATGTGTTCACCAATGCGGGGACGTCCTCCTTCACGCAGTTCCTGAGCCAGGCGGCCCCCGAGCTGTTGCCGGGTCGCCGGCCGCTGCCGCCGGGGATGGCCGCCGATATCGCACCGCACGGCACGACCATCGTCGCCATCGCCACCGCCGAGGGCGTCGTGATGGCCGGCGACCGGCGCGCCACCATGGGCAACCTCATCGCCAGCCGGGACATCGAAAAGGTGCACCCGGCCGACGCTTATTCGCTGATCGGCATCGCCGGCACGGCGGGCATCGGCATCGAGCTGATGCGCATCTTCCAGGTCGAGCTGGAGCACTACGAGAAGATCGAGGGCGCGATGCTGTCCCTCGACGGCAAGGCCAACCGGCTCGCCGCCATGGTGCGCGGCAACCTCGGCGCGGCCATGCAGGGCCTGGCCGTGGTCCCGCTCTTCGCGGGCTTCGACCTGTCCCCGTCCGACCCCTCCCGGGCCGGGCGCATCTTCAGCTTCGACGTCGCGGGCGGCCTCTACGAGGAGACCGGCTACGACGCGATCGGCTCCGGCTCGCTGTTCGCCAAGTCCGCGCTGAAGAAGCGGTACCGCCCGGGTGTCAGCACCCAGGACGCGATCCGCCTGGCGGTGGAGGCGCTCTACGACGCGGCCGACGACGACACGGCGACCGGCGGTCCCGACCTGACCCGCAAGATCTACCCGGTGGTGATGACCGCGACGGCGGACAGCACCCACCGGCTCACCGAGGCCGAGATCAACGCGGTGGCCGAGCAAGTGGTCGCCGGACGGATGGAGAACCCGGGCGGCTGAGCGCCTGAGCCAGCCCGCTGCGGAAAACCCATGCCAGTTCGTGTCTGGCGGTCCGCGCAGCAGAAACCGCCATCCGGTCTTCGAAGGAGTTGCCACCCGTGGCCATGCAGTTCTACGCCTCACCCGAGCAGGTCCAGCGCGACCGCTCGGAGTACGCCCGCAAGGGCATCGCCCGCGGCCGCTCCGCCGTCGTCCTCACCTACGAGGGCGGCGTCCTGCTGGTCGCCGAGAATCTCACCTCGCTGCGCAAGATCAGCGAGCTCTACGACAGGATCGGCTTCGCGGCGGTCGGCCGCTACAACGAGTTCGAGAGCCTGCGCCGGGCCGGCGTGCGGATGGCCGACCTCAACGGGTTGGCCTACGACCGCCGGGACGTGACCGGGCGCGCGCTCGCGAACGCCTACACCCAGACGCTCGGTGCGATCTTCTCGGAGACGCAGAAGCCGTACGAGGTGGAGATCTGCGTGGCGCAGGTCGGCACCTCGCCCGAGGCCGACGAGCTCTACCGGATCACCTACGACGGCTCGGTGCAGGACGAGCCCGGCTTCATGGCGATGGGCGGCTCCGCCGAGGCCATCTCCACGGTGCTCAAGTCCCGCCACGACGTCGCGGCGGATCTGCCCACGGCGCTGGCGCTGGCGGTCGAGGGCCTGGCCAGCGTCGGCGGGGAGAACGGCACCCCGCGCACGCTGGGCGCGTCCCAGCTTGAGGTGGCGGTCCTGGACCGCAACCGCAAGGGCCGCACCTTCCGCAGAATCCAGGCCGCGGCGCTGACCACGCTGCTCTCCGGCGGCAAGGACGAGCCGGAGAAGGAGGTCGGCGAGGCGGGCGACGTGGCGCCGCCCGCCGCCGCCGACGACAAGCCCACCGTCTCGGCCGCCTCGGCCGACCTGGAGGGCAAGCCCGAGGCCGCCGCGGAGGGCAAGACCGAGACCGACCCGGCGGAGCCGGCCGACGACACCAACGGCGACGGTTCCTGAGCTGACACGCCAACGGCGACGGTTATTGAGCCGGCACGCCAACGGCGACGGTTCCTGAGCCGGCACGCCAACGGCGACGGTTTCTGAGCCGGCACGCCAACGGCGACGGCTCCTGAGCCGGCACCACCGGCGACGAGCGCGCCCCCGCCCCTGGCCGTCCGGCCCGGGCCGGGGGAGCGGCCGGCGACGCAGCCGGTCGCGGGCCCGCGCCTGGCCTTAGTCGATGACGCGCGGGCGCCACCATTCCTGGTTGTCCCGATACCACTGCACCGTCGCCGCCAGCCCCGCCTCGAAGTCCGCCCGGGGGCGGTAGCCCAGCTCACGGCGGATCCGTTCGTCGTCCAGGGCGTACCGCCGGTCGTGGCCCGCGGGGTCCTCGACCGCCGCCACCCGGTCCCAGCCGGCGCCGCAGGCTTCCAGCAGCATGCCGGTCAGCTCGCGGTTGGTCAGCTCCTTGTTCCCGCCGATGTGGTAGACCTCGCCCGCCTTGCCCTCCAGCAGCGCCAGCGCCGTGCCCCGGCAGAGGTCGTCCACGTGCACCCACTCGCGCACCTGGCTGCCGGCGCCGTACAGCGGCAGCGTGCGGCCCTCCAGCAGGTTCGTGACGAACCGGGGGATGAGCTTCTCGGGGTGCTGGTACGGCCCGTAGGCGTTGGCGCAGCGGGTCACCACGACGGGCAGGCCGTGGGTGCGGTGGTAGGCCAGCGCCAGCAGGTCCGCGCCCGCCTTGCTGGCCGCGTACGGCGAACTCGGCGCCAGCGGTGAGCGTTCCGACCAGGCGCCGGTGGTGATCGAGCCGTAGACCTTGTCGGTGGAGACGTGCACGAAGCGGGACGTGCCGTGCCGCAGGGCCGCGTCCAGCAGCACCTGGGTGCCCACCACGTTGGTCGTGACGAACTCCGCGGCGGTGTGGACCGACCGGCCGGCGCGGGACTCGGCGGCGAAGTGCACCACCGCGTCGTGCCGGGCCATGACCACGTCGATCAGCGCCGCGTCGCCGATGTCACCGGGCACGAAATCGAGGCGCCTGCTCTCCGCGACCGGGCCCAGACTGGCGAAGTCGCCCGCGTACGTCAGCTTGTCCAGCACCGTGATCCGGGCGCCCGCCAGCGGCGGCAGCGCGTCGGTGAGCACGCTGCGGACGAAGTGGGACCCGATGAAGCCGGCGCCGCCGGTGACCAGAAGGTTCATCAAGCCGCAGTGTATCCGCAGGTCGGGGCCCTGCGAGTTGATCTCGCCGGGTGATCGCCACGCTCCGCGTCGGTGAAAGGGCGCGTTGTCACTGCCGCTGATGGCCCTAGTGCGGCTAGTGTTTCGTCATGGAACGGCGAATTTTCGGCCTCGAAACCGAGTACGGAGTCACGTGCACCTACCGGGGACAGCGGCGGCTGTCACCGGACGAAGTGGCCCGCTACCTGTTCCGCCGAGTGGTGTCCTGGGGACGCTCCAGCAACGTTTTCCTCCGCAACGGTGCCCGCCTCTACCTCGATGTCGGCTCCCACCCCGAATACGCGACCCCCGAATGCGACTCCGTCACCGACCTGGTCGCCCACGACCGCGCCGGTGAGCGGATCCTGGAAGGCCTCCTCGTCGACGCGGAGAAGCGTCTGCACGACGAGGGGATCGCCGGCGAGATCTACCTCTTCAAGAACAACACCGACTCGGCCGGCAACTCGTACGGCTGCCACGAGAACTATCTCGTCAGCCGGCACGGCGAGTTCGGCCGCCTCGCCGACGTCCTGATCCCGTTCCTGGTCACCCGCCAGCTCATCTGCGGCGCCGGCAAGGTGCTGCAGACCCCGCGGGGCGCGGTCTTCTGCCTCTCGCAGCGCGCCGAGCACATCTGGGAAGGCGTCTCCAGCGCGACGACGCGCAGCCGCCCGATCATCAACACCCGCGACGAGCCGCACGCCGACGCCGAGCGCTACCGGCGACTGCACGTCATCGTCGGCGACTCCAACATGAACGAGGTCACCACGCTGCTCAAGGTCGGCAGCGCCGACCTGGTGCTGCGGATGATCGAGGCCGGCGTGGTCATGCGCGACCTGTCCCTGGAGAACCCGATCCGGGCCATCCGCGAGGTCTCGCACGACATCACCGGCCGCCGCAAGATCCGCCTGGCCAACAACAAAGAGGTCAGCGCGCTGGAGATCCAGCAGGAATACCTCTCGAAGGCGACCGAGTTCGTCGAGCGCCGCGGCGGCGACCCCACCGCCAAGCGCGTCGTCGAGCTCTGGGGCCGGGTGCTCAACGCGATCGAGAACGGCGACCTCGACCCGGTGTCCCGCGAGATCGACTGGGTGTCGAAGTACAAGCTGATCGAGCGCTACCAGGCCAAGCACGAGATCCCGATGTCGCACCCGCGCATCGCGCAGCTCGACCTGGCATACCACGACGTGCGCCGCGGCCGCGGCCTGTACGCCCTGATGGAGAAGCGCAAGTCGGTCGACCGCATCTCCAACGACCTGGAGATCTTCGAGGCGAAGGAGACGCCGCCGCAGACGACCCGCGCACGCCTGCGCGGCGAGTTCATCCGGCACGCGCAGGAGAAGCGGCGCGACTTCACGGTCGACTGGGTGCACCTCAAGCTCAACGACCAGGCGCAGCGCACGGTCCTGTGCAAGGACCCGTTCCGCGCCTACGACGAGCGGGTGGAACGCCTCATCGCCAGCATGTGAGGCAGGGGAGCCTTCAGCCCCGGTCAAGGGCGGTGGTGGTGGCGGGGTGGTCGGACGGCGAGTCTTCAGTCCGGTCAAGGGCGGTGGTGGGGTGGTCGGACGGGGAGTCTTCAGCCCGGTCAGGGGCGGTGGTGGGGTGGTCGGACGGGGGTAGGCTGGTCCGGCCATGACGACACCAGCGCGCGAGCCCGACCACTATCCGCCCGGCGAGCGTCCGGAGCGGACCGCCGAGGACGTCAGGTGGTCGCGCGTGGAACGGCGCCGCGAGCGCATCCGCGCCCAGGTGCGGC
>NZ_QHHV01000144.1:0-64610 GCF_003947245.1 Actinoplanes sp. ATCC 53533
CGTCGCCCGGCTCGCCGCCGCCCGCGGGTACGACGTGCTCTGCCTCGGCCGCCGCCCCGGGCCGATCGGCCGGCATGTGCCCTGGGACGCCGCCCGAGAGCTGCCCGACCTGGCCGGCGCGGACGCCGTGGTGCACCTGGCCGCGGCGGTCGGTGATCCCCGGCCGGGCCGCCGGGCCGAGGCGGCGTTCCGGGCGGTGAACGTCGACGGGACCGCCCGGCTGCTGCGGGCGGCGACCGGGCGTCCGGTGGTATGGGTGAGCAGTGCCAGCGTGTACCGCCCCGGCCCCTACCCGGCGCCGGTCGGCGAGGAGCACCCGGCCGACGGTCAGCGGAGTGCTTACGGCCGCACCAAGGCGGCCGGGGAACGGCTCGCACTGGCGGCCGGGGCGGTGGCGCTGCGGCCCCGGGCGGTCTACGGCGAGGGCGACCGGCACTTGCTACCCCGGCTCGGGCGCGTCGTGCGCGGGGGCCGGGCCTGGCTGCCGGGACCGGACGTGGCGATGAGCCTGACGGCGGTGGAGAACCTGGCGGCGGCCTGTCTGGCGGCGCTGGAGTGGCCCGGCGGGGTGTACAACATCGCGGACGAGCGGCCGTACCGGCGGGACGAGGTCTTCGCCCGGGCGCTGCGGGTGCCGGTGCGGCACGTGCCGGCCGGGCTGGCCCGGGCGGTGGCCGCGGTGTCGCCGACGCTGACCCGCTACGCCGTCGACCAGATCACCGACGGGATGGTCCTGGAGCTGGGCCGGGCGCGCGCCCGGGGCTACCGCCCGGAGCGCACGCTGGCCGACTACTTGGTCTGAACCACCGACGAGCGGAAGATCGTCGCCGCGTGGGTGCCGTCACCGCTGCGCCGCACGACCACCGCGTCCACCGTGAAGACGTAGCCGGTCTTGCGGTCCAGGTTGGGGACCGTCGCCTTCAGGTAGCCGCACGGGTTGTCCGCCTTGATCGTCACCCAGCCGATGTCGCGCTGTTCGCCGTACACCGGGTCCTGGCTGGTCGCGGTGATCCGAAACTCGACCAGGTTGTAGCCGCCGACGTTGTACCAGCTCACCACGGCGGACGTGGTGCCCGGCTCGACGGTCAGGGCGTTGATCTTGTTGAAGTGCGGGGTGTCCGCGGCGCAGGTGGCCGACGGGGTGGGCCGGGCGACCGGGGCCAGCGGCAGGAAGCCACCGGTGGTCGCGGTCGGGGTCGGGGCGGCGCCGGTGCTGGGCCGCGGTGACGGCGTCGCGCTGCCCGGCGCGACGACCAGCCATTCGTTGCCCCCGGTCACGGTCGTGCCGGGCTCCGTGCCGCCGCTCTTGACGGCGCTGGGCGCGGTGAACATGCTGCAGCCCGAGACCAGCACCGGGGCGACCAACAGCAGGAGCCATCGCTTGCGCACCGGCGAGCGACTCCTGATGGTGGTGGTGCCCCGATATATCACGGAGCACTCATCGACACCGCCAAAGCCGACTTTAGGAGCGGCCGTACAGCTCTGTGGTGCGCCCGGCGAGATCCTTGGTGGCGGCGGAGTTCGCCCAGGTGCCCAGCACCACCGCCGCGCCGGGGATGACCTTGGCGAACACCCGCTTGGCCGCCCGGACCCCGGCCATCTGGGCCAGCTTGACGCCGAGCCGGAACATCACCCCGCTCAGCGGCCGGCCGGCGGTGGTCGCGAAGAGCCGGCTGGCCCTTTCCCGGCCCGCCGCCACCCCGAGCGCGAGGCGGGCGGCCTCCGCGGCCTTGTGCACCCGCTGCAGCACCAGCAGGTCGGTGGCGCGCTCGGAGCTGGTCGGGTCGGCGCCGTACGCGGCGGCCATGTGCAGCACCATCCGGGCCTGGGTCCAGGCGAGCACACCGACGTCGACCACCGCGCCGGGCAGCCCGGTGGCACCGGACACGGCCCCGGAGAGGCGGGCGTGGTTGGTGAAGCGTCTGACCGCCTGCTGGGCCAGCGCGTCGGGCGTCTTGTCGGGCTCGTCCTGCCGGGCCCGGTCGGCCCAGCGCTGCGCCTCCGGACCGAGCCGCCGGACGGCTTCGAGGGCGAGGTGCTCGGGCGCGTACTGGGGGTCGGCCTTCATCCGGGCCCACAGCGAACCGGGCGGGCCGGCCGGCTCGGGGCCCTGGTCAGAGGCGTTCGACGGCGGAGGAGGGGCGGGTACCGCAGGTTCGTTCACCAGATCACTCCGAGTCACGAGAGGGGGGATCTCGTTCCATTGTGCCGTGCAGCTGCACGTGCACCACAAGGGTTCTCAAGATCCCACGCTCCGCAGCCGGCCGGTGACGCTCACCGCTCCACTTTTACCTCATACCGTCCACCGCCCGACCGATGAGCCCTGGGCAGGGACGCACTTCGGCGGAGGGACGACCAACGCATGACGACCGGCGACGAACGGCGGGTGGAGCGGCTGCGGCCGACTCCGATGCTGGTCACGGCTGTCGCCGTACTGGCCGTCTCGATCGCGGTCTACGCGGCGAACTTCACCGTGCGGCACAGCCCGGTGGTGTGGGGCTGGCTGCCCGGCGTGGCCGGTTTCGCCGCTGCGGCCTGGGCCTGCCGGCAGGCCGCCGTCGCCCCGGGGCTGAACGAGGTCACCCGGCGCGTCTGGCGGTCCCTGGCGGTCGTCTGCGTCCTGATCTTGTTCGGCGCCGCCGGTGACGCCCGCTTCGCCGTGCTGCACCCCGGCCGGCTGGACCAGCGGCACGACGTGCCCACCTCGATCTGCTACCTGCTCGCCATGCTGGTGCTGCTCTGGGCGCTGCTGCGGGTGCCGATGGGCGGGCGGGCGCGCCAGGACCGGATCGTGGTCCGCTTCCTGCTGGACGCCGCGACGATGAGCATCACCGTCGGCATCTTCGCCTGGTATCTCAGCGTGGAGGTGGTGAACGCCACAGCCTCCGACGGTCCGCCCGTCGCACCGATGGTCCTGCTGACCGCCCTGGGCCTGGTCGGCTCGCTGGCCTTCGCCAAGGTCGCGCTCAGCGGCTTCGGCGGCGTGGACCGGATCTCGCTGCGGCTGCTCGCGGCCGGCGCGGCGGTCGGCTCCACCGGCGACGGGCTGTTCGCGCTCCTCTTCGATCCACGGCCCGGGATGAGCGGCGCGCAGATCTCCCTCCCCGCGACGGTGCTCTTCGTCGCGCTCGCGGCGGACCGCCAGCGCCGGGCCGCCGGGGCGCCCCAGCCCGAGCGCCGCCGCCGGTCCTTCAGCATCGTGCCCTACCTGGCCGTCGCGGCCACCGATGCCCTGCTGCTGGTGGTCAGCGGCACGGCCGGCGGTGCCGTGCTCACCGTCGCCCTGGCCGCGGTGCTGCTGACCGCGCTGGTCGTGGTGCGCCAGGTCAGGGCCCTGCGGGAGAACGGGCGGCTGCTCGGCCGGGTGGACGCCAGCCTGGTGGAGCTCAACAGCTACCAGCACCGGCTCACCCACCGGGCCAGCCACGACGGCCTCACCGACCTGGCCAACCGCACGTTGTTCGAGCAGCAGACCCGCGAGGCGCTGGCCGAGGCCGGCGCCGGCACCCCGCTGAGCCTGGCACTGATCGACCTCGACGACTTCAAGGCGATCAACGACCGGCTCGGCCACGCCGTCGGCGACGCCCTGCTGGTGGTGGTGGCCCAGCGGCTGCGCGAGGCGGTCCGCGAGGACGACGCGGTGGCCCGCCTCGGCGGTGACGAGTTCGGCCTGCTGCTGCGCGGCCTGCGCAGCGGCGAGGCGACCGAGGTGCTGGACCGCATCGCCGAGTCCCTCACCCGTCCGGTGCACGCGCTCGGCTACGACCTGCTGGTCAAGGCCAGCATCGGGCTCGCCGAGGCGTGGCCGGAGGCCAGCCCGCAGGAGCTGCTGCGCCGCGCCGACCTGGCGATGTACGCCGCCAAGGAGCGCGGCAAGGGCCGGCACGCGGTCTACGACGCCCGGCTCGAGCAGGACCAGGCGGCCGACGCCCAGCTCGGCGCCGAGCTGCGCCAGGCCCTGGACAACGGCGACTTCACCCTGGTCTACCAGCCGATCGTCGCGCTGCCCGGCGGCGAGTGGACGTCGCTGGAGACGCTGATCCGCTGGAAGCACGCCGAGCACGGCTTCATCGGCCCGGACGTGTTCATCCCGATCGCCGAGCGCACCGGCCTGATCGTCCCGCTGGGCGACTGGATCCTGCGAACCGCGCTGCGCCAGGCCGCCGAGTGGCAGGACGTCTTCGGCACCGGCGCACCCGGCGAGATCGGCGTCAACGTCTCGGCCCGCCAGCTGCGCGAGCCGGGCTTCGCCGCGGACGTCCGGGCGGCGCTCGCGGACAGCGGCTTCGACCCGGAGAAGCTGGTCGTCGAGGTCACCGAGACCGCGGTGTTCGACGGTGGTGTCGCCCTGGACACGCTGCAGAGCCTGGTGACGCTCGGGGTCAAGGTCGCCCTGGACGACTTCGGCACCGGGCACTCCTCGCTCGGGCTGCTGCGTACCTGCCCGGCGGACACCCTCAAGGTCGACAAGTCGTTCGTCGACGGGATCGGCGGGCGCTCGGAGGAGGCGGTGATCGCGACCGCGATGATCCAGATCACCAACGGGCTGCACCTGCAGGCCATCGCCGAGGGGGTGGAGACGGCGGCGCAGGCGGATACGCTGTACCGGTTGGGCTACCGCTTCGCCCAGGGCTACCACTTCTCCCGCCCGCTCTCCCCGCAGCAGGTCAACGAGCGCCTCGAGGCGGCCCGGGTGCTCCCCGTGTGACGCGCCGGGGCGGTAGGGAAGGATCAGACCCGCACTGATCTTCGCGCGGATGGACAGGAATGAACACGCGGGGCCCGGTGTTCCCACCACAAGGCCCGCCCCCGCGGGCGCTTCTCGAGGAGGTCCGCAGCGTGCTCGACCCACATGGGCTCTACGAGTTGGCCGACGACCTGCCTGACCTGGACGAGCCGGTGCTCGTGCAGGCGCTCACCGGGTTCGTCGACGCCGGGAGTGCGATCCAGCTCTCCCGTGAACATCTGCTGGAGCAGCTGGATGGCCAGGTCCTGGCGACCTTCGACATCGATCAGCTGCTCGACTACCGGTCCCGCCGGCCCTCGATGATCTTCGTCGAGGATCACTGGGAGAGCTACGACCAGCCCGCCCTGGCCCTGCACCTGGTGCGCGACCAGCTCGGCATCCCGTTCCTGCTGCTCGCGGGCCCGGAGCCCGACCTGCAGTGGGAGCGCTTCATCGCGGCCGTCACCGGCCTGATCGAGCGCTTCGGCGTCAACCTGACCGTCGGCCTCAACGCCATCCCGATGGCCGTGCCGCACACCCGCCCGGTGAGCGTCACCGCGCACGCCACCGACCAGCGCCTGCTCGGCGACCGCGAGTCCTGGCTGCAGCGCGTCCAGGTCCCGGCGAGCGTGGGCAACCTGCTGGAGTTCCGGCTGGGCGAGTCGGGCCACGACGCCATGGGGTACGCCGCCCACGTGCCGCACTACCTGGCCCAGACCACCTACCCGGCCGCCGCCGAGCTGCTGCTGGACTCGGTCTCGCGGACCACCGGGCTGGCCCTGCCCACCGGTCAGCTCCGCGACGCCGCCGAGGTGGTCCGCCAGGAGGTGGACAAGCAGGTCGCCGACGACGAGCAGGCGACCCGGCTGGTGCAGTCGCTGGAGCAGCAGTACGACGCGTTCCTGCGCGGACGGGAGAGCAACCTGCTGGCCGACGGGAACGGACCGCTGCCCACGGCCGAGGAGCTCGGCGCCGAGCTGGAGCGCTTCCTGGCCGAGCAGAGCCGCGACAGCGACCAGGGCTGACGCCGGGCCCGGTCACGGGCTTCGGCGTTCCCACCCCGGCACGGCCGGGCTGTCCGATGATGGGGTGATGGCACCTTTTCGAACCCGGCGGTCCGACCAGCCGGCGTTGCGCCCGATACCCCGTGATGTCGAGAGCCTCGAAAAGCTGATCATGGACCTCGACCGGGCCCAGGACCTGGCGTCGACCTGGCGGATCACCGTGGACAGCACGGTCGTGTCGCACAACTTCAGCTACGGCGCGGTCTGGCTGCCCGACGGCAAGGGCAACGTCCATATCGAGTACGAGACCGGGCCGCTCACCCCGGAGATGCGGGCCGCCTCCCCCAGCGGGACGGTGCCGGCCGACGCCGACCTCGTCGGCCGGGCGTGGCGCACGAAGCAGTTCGTGTACCTCGGCTCGATGACCGACTGCGCGGACTGCCCGCGCTGCCAGGTCGCCAACCGCACCGGCATGACTGCCGCGGTGGTCATCCCGGTCATGCACCGCAACCAGCAGGTCGCGGTGCTGGAGTACTACTCGGCCGAACCGCTGTACATCGACGGGCCGCGCAGCGAGAAGTGGGCGTCGATCGCCCGGATCGCCGAGCAGGCCCGGTACAACGCCGTCGCGACCGCCGAACTGCGCCAGGTCGCCGAGGACCGGCTCGCCGTGACGAACGTGGTCACCGCCCTCGGCGACGCGAAGGACCCGGCGTCCGCGCTGCGCATCGCGCTGGACTCGGTCCGGACGTCGTTCGGCTGGGCGTACGGCTCGTACTGGCAGGTTGACGAGGAGCAGCACGTGCTGCGCTTCCAGGTCGAGTCGGGCTCGGCCGGCGATGAGTTCCGCAAGGTGACGCTGGCCGCGACCTTCGCCGAGGGAGTAGGGCTCTCCGGCCGCGCCTGGCGCGCCCGGGACCTGGTCTTCGTCCGCGACATCGGCGAGCTCACCGACTGCGTACGGGCACCGGCCGCGCAGCGCGCGGGAGTGCGCTCGGGCGTCTGCCTACCGATCGTCAGTCACGGCCGGATCGTCGGCACGATGGACTTCTTCACCACCGAATTCATCGAGCTGTCCGAGACCCGGGCCTCCGCGCTGCGCAACGTGGCCGAGCTGGTGTCCCAGCGGCTCGACATCGTGCGGGCGGCGGAATCGGCCCAGGAGAGCGCGCGGGCCCTGCTGGACACCGTCTCGCGGCTGCGGGCGGCCAGCGACGACGCGACCCGGGTGGCCCAGGACGCGGTCGACCGCGCCTCGGACATGACGAACGAGGTCGAGGCGCTCGGTCAGGCCTCCACGGCGATCGGCGACGTCATCAAAATCATCTCGTCGATCGCCGACCAGACCAACCTGCTCGCGCTCAACGCCACGATCGAGGCGGCCCGGGCCGGCGAGGTCGGCCGGGGCTTCGCGGTGGTGGCGGGCGAGGTCAAGGATCTGGCCCGGGAGACCGCCGAGGCCACCCAGCGGGTCGCCGAGCAGATCACCGGGATCCAGAACAGCGCCCGTACGGTCTCCGCCGGCATCCTCGTCACCAGCGACACGATCGGGCAGATGGACGCGGTCCAGGCCCGGATGAACGACGTCCTGGAGGAGCAGGCCCGGATGGCCGGGGCGCTGCGGCCTTAGGCCTTCAGCGGCAGCCTGCCCGGCCGCCTCGCTCAGAGCGCACACCCGCACAGGGGGACGACCTCAGCCGAGGTCCACGTCCTCGCCGTCCAGATTGAGTTTCCGGAGGTTGGGGAGCCCGCGCAGCACCGCCAGGATCTCATCCTCCGGTCCACAAGGGAGCGAGAGCTCCCTGAGCTCGGTCAGCTCACCGATCCACCCCGGGATCTCGGCGATCTCGTTCATCCACAGGCCGAGCACCCGCAGGTTGGTCAGGCGGCGAACCCACTCCGGAACCGAGGTCAGGCCGTTGCGGGAGAGCTCCAGCCGGGTCAGGCCGGTGAGTTGCCCGAGAGTGTCCGGCAGGCTCTCCGGCGAGTCGGTGAACCAGCCGAGATAGAGGTCCAGGTCGGTGAGCCGGGTCAGGTTGCCGATGCTCTCCGGAAGCCGGTCCGACCGCGTGTCGATGAGGGCGAGTTCGGTGAGGTTCGTCAGCCGGCCGAGAAAATCGAGCGGCTCGCCCTCCAGGTTGTTCTCGCTCAGGTCGAGCGCGCGGAGCCCGGAGAGCGAGCCGACCACCCCGGGCACCTGTTCCAGGTGGTTCGCCTGGACATTGAGCTCGACCAGCCGATCGAGATCCGCCAGCCAGCCGGGCAGGTCTTCAAGATTGTTGAACCGCAGGTCGAGGGACTCGAGGTGGGTGAGTTGACGCACTGCCTCGGGCAGCTCGTGCAGCCCACACCTGGACAGGTCGAGTGTCGGTGACCGCGCGACGCGGGCGGCCTCGATCTGGCTCTGTTCCATCCCCTGCACGCGTCTCATGCTAGGTGGCGTCAGGGGTCGCTGTGCTGGAGGACCAGGGCCCCGAGCAGGAGGGACGCGGCGGACCAGCCGGCGAGGACGGCGAGGCCCGCCCAGGGGCCGATCGGGAGGTCGTCCAGGCCGGTGGTGGCCTGGACGGCGAGGCCCGCCGTCGTCGGCGCGAGCCGGCGCAGCGTCCGTTGCAGCTCCGGGTCGCTGATCGCCGCCGCGACCAGCGGCACGGCGTAGAGCAGGGCGAACACCGCCCCCGCCGAGGCCGCCGAGTCCCGGATCGCGGCGGCGACGCCGAGCGCGAGCAGCCCGATCAGCGCCAGGTAGAGCACGGACCCGACGGCCGCGCGCAGCGTGGGGCCGTCGGCCAGCGACGGCGCGGCGATGCCGTTGGCGGGCAGGATCGCCCGGCCGGCGGCCAGGCAGCCGAGCACGGCGACGGTCCCGGCGGCCAGGACCAGGCCGCCGATCAGGACCGCCTTCGCGGCCAGCACCACTGTCCGGCGGGGAGCGGCGATGAACGTCGTGCGGAGCAGGCCCGTGCCCTGCTCGCCGCCGATCGCCCGCACGGCCAGCAGCACGACGAGAGCCTGGCCGAGCTGCACCCCGGTCAGGCTCAGCACCGCCGGATCGAAACCGCAGCCGCGCCCCTCGCAGCTCGCCGCGGCGACCGCGAACAGGCTCGTCAGCACCGTCGCCACCACGATGCCCGGCAGCAGCCAGCGGGCGGCCGGCTCGGTGCGCAGCTTCGTCCACTCGGCGTGCAGCACCCGGCGCTGAGTCGATGGCTCGCTCACGCGTCGCTCCGGCGCAGCCGCGCGGACGCCAGGCCGAGGGCCAGCGCGACGTAGCCGGCCATGACGGCGAGGCCGCCCCACGCCGGCAGCGGGTAGTAGCCGGACCCGGGCGTGTAGTTCGCCAGCACGTGCGCGTACTCGGGCGCGACCTGCTGGATCGCGAAGGCCGCGGCGGGGGTCAGCCGCAACAGCCATTCCGCCGCCGCCGTCGGCAGGCCGCCGATAACCGCCGCCAGGTACGGCAACACCACCGCCACCACCGCGACGCCGACCGCGGCCAGCCCGCGCCGGAGTAGCACCCCGAGCCCCAGCGCGAGCAGCGCCGTGCCGGCGACCAGCAGACCGGCCTCGGTGGCCACCCGCGCGATGGTGGCCACCGGCAACCCCGGCTGCCGGAAGCCGTTGTCCCGCAGCACATTCCAGGCGAGCGGGATGACCAGCGCCGCGGCGGCCGTACCGGCGACGAAGGTGACGGCGCCGAGCACGACGGCCTTCGCCGCCAGGACGCGGGCCCGCCGCGGGCTCGCCAGCAGCGTCACCGAGATCAGGCCCCGCCTGATCTCGGTCGAGACGGTGCGGGCGGCCACCACGATCACCACGATCAGGCCGATGACCAGTCCGATCAGGACGAGCTGTACGCCGGGCCCGGACTCGCCCACGAGCGGTGCCATGTCGCCGTTGCCGGACACCGTCATGACGCCGCCCGCCACCTCGACGCCGCCCGGATGGTGGGGGGTGCCGTCCGGGCCCAGCACGTGCCCGACGTCGTCGCGGAGCCACTCGCCGCCGGGCGCGGTGCCGGTCAGTCCGATGTTGTCGAAGGTGGCGGTCGCCTTGGCCAGCCGGGCCGTGGCGGTACCGCCTCCGACGCCACCGTGCACGGTGAGGTCGCTGGGTGAGGTGACGAAGAGGCCGATCTCGGCTGCTCCCGCCAGCGGCGCGGTGCCGACCCTGGTCCAGGAGGCACCGTCGGCCGACTCCGCTCCGGTCAGCGTGTCACCCACCCTGGTCAGCCGCAGCCAGCGCGGGGCGTCGGCGGATACGGCGCCGGGCCGGCCCCCGGTGTCGTGGGTGAAGTCGTGCTGCATCCGTACGCCGTGCTCGGCGGTGACCATGAGGGCGACGTAGCGGGAGCCCTGGGCGGTGCCGTCCTTGACGATGACGCCGGCCTTCGCCCACTCCACCAGGCCGGGGACGATCTCGTCGTGATCGGGCGGCGGGTAGGTGATGATGCCGGTCATCGACGTCACCCGTACCGTGATCGCGCCGTCCCCGGCCAGCGGCTGGTGCACGAAGTAGAACTTGTCCCGCACCGGCTGGCCGTCCGGGCCGGCCGGTGGCGTCGGGCACTCGATGTCGACGGTCCCGTTCGAGCAGGACGCGTGGCTGTTCGACGCGACGAAGAGCCCGAGCAGCAGGGTCACCACGACCGCGGCCACGGTGCCGAGCACCCAGCCGCGTACCGTCCGGAACTTGGTCCATTCGGCCCGCACGAGCCGGCCGAACTCGATCATCGGGTCACCTCCCCGCGGAACTCGACCGCGTCGCGGGTCAGCGCGAAGTAGGCGTCCTCAAGCGACGGTGCCGCCGCCAGCAGTTCGGAAACCGTGGTGTCGGCGAGGACCCGGCCCCGGCCGACGATCACCACGTGCCCGGCGATGTGCTGGAGCTCGCTCATCAGGTGGCTGGAGACCAGCACGGCCCGCCCCTGGGCGGCCAGGGTGCCCAGCAGCCCGCGCATCCACACGATTCCCTCCGGGTCGAGGCCGTTGAAAGGCTCGTCCAGCATCAGCACCGGCGGGTCGCCGAGCAGCGCGGCGGCGACCCCGAGCCGCTGCCGCATGCCCAGCGAGAAGCCGCCGGCCCGGCGGCGGCGAACCTCGCCCAGCCCGGCCTGCTCCAGCACCTCGTCGACCCGCCGGGCGGCGAAGCCCTGCGAGTGGGCCAGCCAGAGCAAGTGGTTGCGGGCGGAGCGGCTCGGCTGCGGCGCCCCGGCATCGAGCAGCGCCCCCACGTGGGTCAGCGGCCGGCGCAGCGTCCGGTAGGGCACGCCGCCGACGAGCGCGGTGCCGGCGTCCGGGGCCGCGAGGCCGAGGACCACTCGCATGGTGGTGGACTTGCCGGCGCCGTTCGGGCCGACGAAGCCGGTGACGTGCCCCGGCCGTACCGTGAAGGACATGCCGTCCAGGGCGACGGTGCGCCCGTACCGTTTGCGGAGGTCGGAGACCTCGATGGTGGCTTCCATGGCCCTGGTTCTACGGAGCACGCCGTAACGGCGGCCGAACGCCCGCCGTCATTCCGCTGTTAGGTGCGGACCGGCATGCTGGTCACGTGCCGGTCGGCGGCGCGGCAGGGGGAACGGGATGCGGACGGCTCGGCGGCGGTTCACGATCATGTACGTGGTGCTGTTCATGCTCTCCGGTGTCGCGCTGCTCGGCCTCACCGGCCTCATCACGATCTCCCGCACCACCACCCACGTCGAGCCTGCGCAGCGACAACAGCCGGGCGCTTCCGCCGCGCGGATCGCCGAGCTGGAGGCCCGGCTGGAGTCCGTGCGCCAGGACCAGGCCCGGCAGCTGCTGGGCGGCTCGGTGATCGCGCTGACCGTGATGGGAGCGGCCTCGGTGCTGCTGGGCCGCGCGGTCGCCGGGCGGGTGCTGCGCCCGCTGCGCACGATCACCGCCGCCACCCGCCGGATCACCGCCGACAACCTGCACCAACGGCTCGCCGCCCCCGGCCCCGACGACGAGGTCAAGGCGCTCGCCGACACCATCGACGACCTGCTCGAACGCCTGGAGCAGGCGTTCGCGGCGCAGGGCCGGTTCGTCGCCAACGCCTCCCACGAGCTGCGCACCCCGCTGGCCACGATGCGCGCGTCGCTGGACGTCGCGGTCGCGAAGCCCGGGCCGGTGCCGCCGCAGACGGTGGCGCTCGCCGGCCGGCTGCGCACCGAACTGGACCGGGTCGACGGGCTGCTCGACGGCTTCCTCACCCTGGCCCGCACCCAGCACGGCGCGCTCGCCGACCGCGAACCGGTCTCGCTGGGCGCGCTGGTCGCGGAGGTGATGTCGGCCCGCGCCGCCGACGTCGAGGCCAAGCGGCTGACCGTCCGAGCCGAGGTGCGGCGGGACGCCTGGACCTACGGCAACGCGGTGCTGCTCACCCGGATGACCGGCAACGTGATCGACAACGCGATCACCCACAACGTGCCGGACGGCTGGATCCGGGTGGTCGCCGCGCCCGAGGCCGGCACCGCGCTGCTGGCCGTCGAGACCGGCGGCCCGCCGCTCGACCCGGAGCAGGTCGCCCGGCTCGGCCAGCCGTTCCAGCGGCTCGGCGTGGCGCGGACCGCCGGCGGCGGCACCGGGCTGGGCCTGTCGATCGTGGCGGCCGTCGCGACGGCGCACGGCGGCACGCTGGTGCTGCGCGCCCGGCCCGAGGGCGGCCTGCACGTGGCGATCCGGCTGCCGCTGATGCCGCCGGCGCCCCCTCCGCCGGCGCCCCCTGTGTCGGTGTCCCCCGCGTCGGTGTCCCCTGCGTCGGTGCCCCCTGCGTCGGTGCCCCCTGCGTCGGTATCCCCTGCGTCGGTGCCCCGAGAGGGGGAGGCCGGGTGAGGGTGCTGGTGGTCGAGGACGCGCGGGCGCTCGCCGAGGTGGTCGCCGAGGGCCTGCGCGACCAGGGGATGGCCGTCGACGTCGCGCTGGACGGCCTGACGGCCGCCGAGAAGCTGGACCTCGCGCCGTACGAGGTGGTGGTGCTCGATCGCGACCTGCCGGGCCTGCACGGCGACACCCTCTGCCAGATGATCACCGAACGGGACGGCCGCCCGATGGTCCTGATGCTGACCGCGGCCGGCGCGCCCGGCGACCGGGTCACCGGCCTGACGCTCGGCGCCGACGACTACCTGGCCAAGCCGTTCCACTTCCCCGAGCTGGTGCTGCGGGTCCGCGCCCTGGCCCGCCGCCGCCCGTCGGCGCAGCCGCGGACGCTGCGCGCGGCCGGGCTGGAGCTCGACCCGGCCCGGCGCACCGCGACCCGCGACGGCCGCCGGCTGGACCTGTCGGTCAAGGAGTTCGCCCTGCTGGAGGCTCTGCTGCGGGCGGCGCCCGCGTTCCTGAGCGCCGAGTCGCTGCTGGAGCAGGTCTGGGACGAGAACGCCGACCCGTTCACCAACACCGTCACGGTCACGATCGGCCGCCTCCGCCGCAAGCTCGGCGACCCGCAGATCATCACCACCAAGGCCGGCGTCGGCTACCGCGTCGCCGACTCGTGACTCAACAGGACCCAGACCCAGATATAGACGGCGGGCGGCACGACCCCGCCGGCCAGGCGGACAAGCGGTGGCGAGGTCCGCTCAACGGCGTAGGCGACGCTGCAGAAGGCAAGGGCGCCGATCGGCGCAGCCGCCCACATCGTGTGCATGCCACCGCCGCCGTAGTGGGTTGCCAGCAGCTGTCCGGCCAGCGCGGCCGTGCCGCCGACCAGCGTGATCACCGGACCCCGCCAGCCGCCGACGCCGATGTCGAGCGCCACCAACCCGGCGAGGACCATCACGGGTATCGCGACGACGAGGATGGCCAGGGCGCGGCTCTGGCAGTCGTCACTCTGGTTCAGCTGCTCGCAGTCGTGGATGATCCAGGCGAGGGCGGTCATGATCGCGCCCAGCCCGGCCCCCACGGCCGCCGCGACCGGGACCGGGCGGGTCATTCGGAGCATGGGCGAATCTGTACCGCACAGCGTCAAGTCAGGCTTGGCGCCGAACGTGTGCTGCCACGGCTTCGGCGACCTGTTCCGGAGGCTGGGAGGCGTCGATGAAGTGAGCGTCGGTCAGGCCGGCGAAGGTCGTCAGGGCTCGGGCGACATGGTCCTGTCGCCAGCGGCGGGCCTTCGTGTCCACCTGATCTTCGTCGATGCGATCGCGCAGCCGCTGTTCCGCAACGGTCAGGATGACCTCGCGGAGGTCGACGCCGGCGGCGCGGATGCCGTCGAAGATCTCGGTGCGGTAGGCCGCGTTGATCAGGCTCATCGGGGCGACCCAGGTACGGGGATGGTGCTGGGCCAGGCCCGTCACGGTCTGCACGACGAGGTGGCGCCAGAGCGGGAGGTCCTGGAAGTCACCGGTCGGGGATTCGACGAACGATTTCAGCAGGTAGCCGACGTATTCGGGGTCGAAGACCTGGGCGCCGTCCAGCCGCTTCGTCACCAGATTCGCCGTCGTCGTCTTGCCCACCCCGAAGGCGCCGTTGATCCAAAGAATCATGGCCGGCATCGTGTCATCCCGATGCTCGGCGGACGGGGTGTCGAAATCCGCGCCCGCTGGATGACCGCCCAGCCGGCACTCGTACCCCTGGTTGCGAGCCGGCACCGCGACCGGCCGCCGGCTAGCCGGGTAACGGCTGGGCGTGCCGGACAGCCGGGCTGATCGTCGCTCCGATCGCTGTGACGAGCATGATGCCGGCGAGGACGAGGACGGCGCCGGTCGGGCCCGCGATGGTCAGCACCAGGCCGGCGCCGAGGGAACCGATGGGCATGACGCCCCAGGAGAGTGTCATCGCTGCGCTGCTGACGCGGCCCAGCAGTTCATTGGGCACCAGCAGCGCGGTGTAGCTGACGATCACGACGTTCCACAAAGGTCCGATGAACGCGGTGGCCGCGCCGATGGCGCCGATCCGCAGCGGGTCCTCGGCGAGCAGGAACAGCGGCAGCAGCGCGGCCCAGCACCAGTTGACGCCGATGATGACCAGCTTGGGTGTGAAGTATCGGTGGAGTCTGCCCGCCGCCAGGGCGCCGATCAGCCCGCCACCGGAATAGATGCCGAGCATCGTGCCGATGTCGCCGGCCGTGGCGCCGTGCCGCTGGGCGAGGACGACGATGACCAGGATCAGGGCCTGGAAGACCAGATTGCTGGCGGCGATCAGCAGGATCGCGGTGCGGATCAGCGGGTGGCGCCAGATCCAGCGCAGACCCGAGACCGTCGCCCGCCAGAAGGGCTCAGCGGGTGCGGTCGCCGCGCTCTGTAGATCCTTGCGGAGGAACAGCAGCGCGATGGACGCTGCGGCGTAGGAGATCGCGTCCGCTATGAAGGGCAGGGCACGGTCCAGCCCGAAGAGCAGACCGCCGAGCGGCCCACCGGCCAGGGCCGCGCCCCGGCTGCGGGCCTCGTTCTGGGCGAGGGCTGTGGGCAGCAATGCGGCCGGCACGATGGTCGGTAGCGACGCGCTCTCCGCCAGTCCGAAGAAGACAGAGCACACGCCCTGCGCGAACGCGACCACGACGAGCTGGGCGACCGTGAGGATGCCCAGCCACAGGGCGATCGGAACGGTGGCCATGGCCAGACCGGCCACGACCTGGCTGATCAGCAGGATCCGACGGCGGTTCCACCGGTCCACCAGCGGCCCGGCCGGCAAGTTGGCGACGAGAAAGGGCACCGTGGCGGCGGCTCCGACCAGGCCGGCGTCGGCGGGTGATCCGGTCGTAGCCAGCACGAGCAGCGGCATCGCGGTCGCGCTGATCCGGGCGCCGAGGGTGGCGACGACCTGGCCGCTCCAGAGCGTGACGAAGTCGCGGTTGCGCCACAGGGTCGGCCTGATCGCCGTGGTCGCGGGGGTCACGTCGGGTCCGGCGTGGGGAAGGCGTGGAACAGGACAGTGACGTGCCGGCGGCCGGGGGCGGGGTCGCGGTGCCAGCGGTTAAGGAAGGTGATGTATTCCTCGCCGAACTGGGTCAGCTCCTCCGCAGTGAGCGCGGTGCCGCCGAAGGAGTGCTGTGCGGCGTCGGCAAACTCGCCGAATCCCTCCCGGTTGGACAGGTAGGCGTGCAGGTCGTTCTCGGAGCGCTCCAGCCACTGGCGGCCGATCTCAAAGGCCACCGCCGCGACCTCGGGATCCGCCGGGCGGCGGGGCAGCCGCATGTCCTGCGGGACGGCCTGCCAGTACCGCCGGCGGCCGGCCGAGCGTTCGGTGTCCTCTTCGACGAATCCGAACCGGGCCAGCTGGCGTAGGTGATAGCTGGCCGCGCCGCGGTCCACGTCGAACGCGACGGCGAGGTCGGCGGAGGTGGCCGAGCCGCGCTGCTGGAGCCAGGTCAGCAGCTGTTGCCGCAGCGGGTGCGCGAGAGCCTTGAGGGCCTCGATGTCGGAGAGGAGCCGAGGTTGCCGATCAGCCATGATGAGAAGATATCTATGCAAAGACTTATTCTCAACTGTTGGCCCGCGCCGGGCGCGCGGGTCCGCCGGGCGATCCGTCAGGGGCGGCGATAGATGGTGATCGAGTGGCCGACCTCGTCGATCGGGTCGCCGCTGCCGCGCAGCAGCGTCGCGAGCCGCCCGGTCGCCTTGGCGATCGAGCTGTCCGACACCACCAGCAGGCCCCTGACGTCGGCCGCCGGCACCTTGAGCGGGTCCTTCGCCGTGATCCCGTACGCCGACGGCACGCCGGCGCCCTTGTACACCAGCCAGACCGGCTCCCCGGGATACCGCTGGTGCAGCCGATCGGCGAGCCGGCCGAGGTCCTGACCCCAGTCGACGTTCGAGTCGTGCAGATACCGGTGGGTGGCAGCGGGCCCACCGAAGGCCTCGTTCGAGTACGGCAGGTAGTACGGGAAGGTGCGCAGTGAGCTGACCGCGACGAAGAGCGCCAGCGCCGCGGCGCCGATGTGCGCCCAGCGCCAGCGCACGGTCAGCACCATGCCCGCCGCCACGGCCAGGAAGACGGGCAGGAAGATCACGTAGCGGGTGCCGAAGTCGCGGGACCCGGTCATCGCCACCGCCAGCAGCACGGCCGGCAGCACGAGCAGGTAGAGCGCCGCGATCCGCAGCCTCGGCACCGCCAGCAGCGTGACCGTGCCGGCGAGCCAGAGCACGAGCAGGCCGAGCGGGGTCTTCACCAGCAGGGCCGCCGGCAGGTAGTACCAGAGCGAGCCCTGGTAGTGCCGGCCGAACAGGAACCCGCTGAAGGTGGAATTCTCGAACGCGAACTGGACCCGCATGCCGTCGCGATAGGCCTCCGGGACCGGCAGCCAGTCGACGAGCATGCCTTTCAGCCCGGTCTCCGCCGGCATGCCGGCCGGCTGCGCCCAGCGCAGCGCCGGGTCGACGGCCAGGTAGACCAGCCACACGACGGCGACCGCGAGGACACCGACACCGGCCGCCGCCGCCAGCCCGCGCAGCCGCCGCAGCGCCAGGAACGCCAGCATCAGCAGCACCGGCACCGCGGGCAGCACGCTCATCCGGGTGGCCAGCGCGGCGCCGAGCGCGACCCCGGCGAGCGGCAGGTAGAGCAGCGGACGCTGCCGCGCCCGCCACACCAGCCAGGTCGCGGTGAGCAGGAAACCGACCGCGGGCACGTCGAGGGTGGCGAGCGAGCCGTGCGTGATCACGTCCGGCGAGAACGCGTACAGGGCGAGCGCCAGCACGCCGGCCGCGGGCCCGGCGAGGTCTCGCGCGAACGCGAACACCACCAGCCCGAACAGCAGCGTGAGCAGGATGATCGGGAGCCGGGCCAGGAACATCAGCCGGTACGGGTCGTTGCCGGCCTCGTAGAGCACGTGCCGGCCGAGGTCGGTCTGGTCGCCGCGGAACGCCGGATCGAGCCGGGGCTGCGCGAACGCCAGCCCGGCCGCCATGATCAGCTTGCCCAGCGGCGGGTGCTCGGGGTTGTAACGCAGGCTGTGCTGTTCCAGGTAGGTGACGGCGGTGCCGACGTAGACCGGCTCGTCGATGGTCGGCGTCTGCTGCACCGAGGTGACCACCATGGCGGCCGCCATCTGCCCCAGCAACACCACGATGAGCAGCGGTGCCAGCCAGCGGCGGCGGGGCCGCGGCGCGGCCGGTGCGACGGCGGCCGGCTCCTCGAGATCCACGGCCATTCGGCGACTTCGTGCGAGTTCCCGCAGCTCGGCCATCCGCCGGACCAGCGTGCCCGGCGATGCTGGCGGTGCGGCAGTGAAGGTCGTCATACCCAGTACGACGACTACGGCGCACTGCCTGTGGCGCTCTCGCGGGGTGCTGCACGCGAGGTAGGGCCGGCCGGCCCGAAAGATCACCCGCGAAGGCGAGAAGGCCCGCCCGATTCAGCTCGGCTTGACGCGTGCCGATATGGGAATATGATGGTGGCCATGGCACGAGCAGCGACGACGTCGGACGCGTTCAACGCGATCGCCGAGCCGCAGCGCCGGGACATCCTGGTGCTGCTGCGGGCGGGTGAGCGGCCGGTCACCGACCTGGCCCAGGAGCTGGGGATGAGCCAGTCGCGGGCGTCCAAGCACCTGCGGGTGCTCCGCGAGGTCGGGCTGGTGCGAGACCGCAGGGCAGGCAAGCAACGGCTGTACGGCATTGACGCCCGCGGGCTGCGGCCGGTCCACGAGTGGACCGGCGGGTTCGAGCGGTTCTGGAACGAGAGCTTCGACCGGCTGGACGCGTACGTGCAGGACCTGAAGCAGACACAGCAGGAGGAGTAGGCGATGAGCGCGACGGGACGAGGAGCGCCGGCGCAGTCCGCGACGGCCGACCGGGAGATCGTGCTCTCCCGGGTCATCGACGCCCCGCGGGAGCTGGTGTTCGAGGCGTTCACCGAGGTGCGGCACCTGTCGCGGTGGTGGGGTCCGGAGGGGTTCACCACGACCACGCGGGCGTTCGAGTTCCGCGTCGGCGGAGTCTGGGACTTCGTGATGCACGGACCGGACGGGACGGACTACCAGGAGTGGATCTCCTGGACCGAGATCGCCCCACCGGAGCGGATCGCACTGCTGCACGGCGAGTCCCGCGACGACCCGAACGCCTTCGAGTCGGCCCTGACGTTCGAGCCGGACGGGGCGGCGACCCGGATCGAGATGCGCACGGTGTTCCCCACCAAGGAGCTGCGCGACGAGGCGGTCGAGAAATACCACGCGATCGAGGGCGGCCGGCAGACCCTGAGCAACCTGGCTGCCTACGTCGTCGAGATCGCCCGGAAGGGAGCCGAGGACTGATGGCCGGGAAGGTGTTCTTCAGCGTGTCGATGTCGCTGGACGGTTTCATCGCGCCCGAGTCCCTCGGGGAGCTGATGGGGCAGCAGTGGTTGGAGCTGCAGCAGTGGATCTTCCCGCAGCGGTTCTTCCGGGAGAACCTGAAGCTCGGCGAGGGCGGCGAGGAGGGGCGCGACAACGACATCGTGCGGGAGACGTTCGAACGCACCGGCGCGAGCGTGCTGGGCAAGCGCATGTTCGACGCCGGCGAGCAGATGTGGCCGGCGGAGGCGCCGTTCCACACGCCGGTGTTCGTCGTGACGCACGAGAAGCGTGACCCCTGGGAGCGGCCGGGCGGGACCACCTTCCACTTCGTCAACGACGGCATCGAGCCCGCGCTGGACCGGGCCCGCGAGGCCGCCGGCGACCGGGACGTCCGCATCGCGGGCGGCGGCGCGACGATCCTGGAATACCTGAACGCCGGCCTGATCGACGAGTTCTCGATCGCGCTCTCACCCGTGCTGTTCGGCTCCGGAATCCGCCTGTTCGAGGGCGTGGACGCGGCCCGCGTGGCCTTGGAGCCGGTCCGCGCGGAGCCCTCCCCGAGGGTGACACACCTGACCTACGCCGTCCGGGAGCGATAGGCGCACGGGTCGCGCAAAAGCGACAATCAGCGTCCCCGCAGCAGGCTTGGGAATGTCGTACCCGTCGATTAGAATGTGTGTACTAAAACAAGCGCTGAGCTGCGGGGAGATCACCTTGACGACGCCCGTTTCGTCCACAACCACTCCGATCATTCCGCCGTACGCGACGATGCTCGGGTTCACCCGCTACGTCGCACGCACCGGGCCGGCGAAGGCCACCTTCGTCGGCGGGCTGCGCCGCCAGCGCGAGCGCCGCTCGGGCTTCAACCCGCACGGCCAGCTCGTCAAGGCCCTCAAGGCCGACATCGCCTTCCGCACCGGCGGCAGCTACCTCAACGGTGTCGTCGATCTGGTCAAGCCCCGGTGGAAGCCGCTCTACGAGGCCGTCAGCACCGGGGCGACGACCTACCTGCACTCCCTCGGCGACCCGGAGGAGGTCAACCTCGCACAGACCCGCGAGGCCCTCGCCTCGGTCGGCCCGCTGGCCGTCAAGATCAACCCCCACTTCGGCCTGCGGTACGCCGACGGTCGGCGCGAGGCGGTCCGGCTGCACTTCGACGAGTTGCCGCCCACCCCGGAGGTGATCACCGCGACGCTGCATCTGATGGCCCGGCACATGGATCAGATCCTGCCCAACGCCGAGCCGGTGCTGGTCGATCTGCGCCGCGGCACCGCACACCGGATCGACCCGGCGGCCAAGCCGCACGACGTGGAAAGCTGGCTGGCCGGCGAGGCCGCCGCGTTCACCGCCATGTGGGCCACCACCGCCGCCTAACCGATCGGCACGCCCGAGATACCCGAATGGTCCGCATTTCTTCCCGTTTCGGCGTGGGAACTTCTTAGGTGCAGCGCGGTTGCGACGATGTCTCCGGTGTAGGTGGCAGACAACGTCGGGGGGCGTTCGGACATGCGGGTTATCACGCGGGTCACAGGCAACATCGTGCTGGCAGTCCTAGGGGCCGCGGCGGGTGCGCTCTTCCAGACAGCACCCGCCGCGGCGGCCGCACCGGCCATGCCGGGCCTGGTCGCCTACGTCCGCGCCGGCGACGTGTGGGTGAGCAAGGGCGCGACCGAGACGAAGCTGACCACCGGCGGCGGCTGGTCGCGCCCCCGCTTCTCGCCCAACGGCAGCTCGATCGCCCTGCTCAAGGCCGGCCAGTTGTGGGTCATGAAGGCCGACGGCAGCGCCAAGCGCCGGCTGACCACCCGCGCCGCGTCCGGCCCGTCCTGGTCGCCCGACAGCGCCACCGTCGCGTTCGCGTCGCTCTCCTGCTCAGGCGGCCCGGGCGTCTACCGGATCTCGGCGACCACGGCCGGGGCCTCCCCCACGGTGGTCTTCCCGGCCTACTGCCGCGACGAGGAGTTGCCGGCCGAGCCCGCCGCCACCGCGAAAGCCGCCCCGGCCAGCTCGCTCAGCGACCGGCTCCGCTCCGACGACGCGGTGGCCTGGTCACCCGACGGCACCCGGCTCGCCTTCCGCGGCGGCGACTGCGAATCGACATACGACGCGTGCCTGACCGTGGGCACGGTGGCGACCGGGGGCGAGAAGACAGTGGCGGCGTACGGCGGCGGCAGCCTGCAGACCTCGGGCTTCGCGGTCGTCCCGAGCTGGCGCGCCGACGGGGCGAAGCTGGCCTGGACGGCGTACCAGCAGGGCGAGACAGCGGCGGACAACGAGCCGGTGCACGTGGTCGAATACGACACGGTGACGGGAGCGAAGCGCACGGTCGGCGCGAGCCAGGACCGCGAGCTCGCCTACGTGGACGCGACCCGCGGGGTGGCGACGAGCACCTACCGCAACGGTTCCTGGGTCATGATGGTCAACCTGGCGACGGGCGTCCGGACGCCGTTCCACGAGGGCTCCCAGCCGAGCGTCCAGCCGGTGAAGTAGTCGAGCCAGTCAGTCCCCCACGGCTGGTCGGCCGGCCCACCGGCGGGCGCCGGCCGCTGCGTATCTTAGACAGCCTGATGAGCGATACGACTGAGCGCCCGATCCGGACGTTTCACCCCCGGCGCGGCCGGATGAGCGGGCGGCACGCGGAGGCGATGACCGACATCTGGCCGGTCTACGGGCTCACGGTGCTCGACGGCGACCGGACTCCCCTCGACCTGAGCGGGTTGTTCGGCCGGGAGGCGCCCAAGGTGCTGGAGATCGGCTTCGGCATGGGCGACACGACCGCGACCATGGCGGCAGCGGACCCGGGGCGCGACTATCTGGCGGTTGAGGTGCACACGCCCGGCATCGGCAACCTGCTCGCCCTGATCGGCGAGCAGCGCCTGACCAACGTCCGGGTCGCGCTCGGCGACGCGATGGAACTGGTCCGCAAGTTGCCGATGGGCAGCCTGGACGCGGTGCACGCGTTCTTCCCGGACCCGTGGCCCAAGGCCCGCCATCACAAGCGCCGCCTGATCCGACCGGCGAACGTCGCCCTGCTGCGCGACCGGCTCCGGCCGGGCGGCACGCTGCACTGCGCGACGGACTGGGCCCACTACGCGGCGGCGATGGCCGAGACCCTGGACGCCGACCCGGGCCTGACCAATCCCCATGACGGCTTCGCGGCGCGCCCGGCACACCGCCCGGAGACGAAGTTCGAACGGCGAGGAGTCACCTCCGGCCGGGAAATCTTCGACTTGATCTACCGCAGGAACTGAATCCCGCTCAGGATGCGAACCGCATATCCACAGCTCAGGGCCTGATCGTGACACTGTCGGCCGTCCGCCGACGGATACCCCTGACCGGTTCAGCGCTCACCAACCCGCCGTATCGCCGCCACGCCGTCCAAGGACGGGCACGTGCAGTTTGGTCGCGCCTGGATGTCCGGCGGGCGGGTATTTTAGAGACAGCCGGTGGGCCGTGCATGGCTTTCGGGATCGCAGAGGGGGCACAGGTGAGCGCTCAAGCCTTTGGCGCGAGGATGCCGACGCACGTGACCCTGAGCGACGTCGCGAACATGGCAGCAGCCGATGAGAACCACCGGTACGAGCTGAGTCCTGAGGGAGTCCTGTCGGTCATGCCCCCCGCGGACCCTGAACACGCGCTGCTAGTGATGCGCATGATTTTCTGGCTGGCCAGCCACGGCTACGAAGCCGAACAGATCGCTGCCGACTGCGGCATCGATGTCGGCGGTGGCCGCGTACCGAATCTGACGGTGTGGGCGAAAGGTATGCCGCCCCGTCGTGCCCGGTCGAGTTACGCCGGCACGTCCGGGCTCCTCCTCGCTGTCGAAGTGGTCTCCAGCGGGTCCGAGATCGTTGACCGGATCACAAAAAAGGCCGAATACGCGAAGGCCGGCATCCCGCAGTACTGGATCGTTGAGCGTGACGGCGGAGCGACCGTGCACCGAAACGTCCTGAACGAAGCCGCGGAGTACGAGCCTGACCCGACAGGGCCTCAACCGCTCACCTGGCTCCTGGCCTCAACCCCTGACATTTGAACAAACAGGTCGACGAGCCGGTGGTTCGACGTGCTCTGTCGTGGGCGGCATCCCATTGCCGCCGTCCGGCGACGCCCTTGGGTAGATGTCATCTGACCAGGGGTTTGCCGGCGTGCAGTACGCGTTTGTGTGGAGCTCGCTGGGATCGAACCAGGAACATCACAGCGACCGCGAGCCCAACACCGGGCCGATCGGAGCGCCAGCCCGACCACAGCGCCGGGTCGGGCCGGGTCGGGTCGGGTCGGTTCCCGCCGGTTTGCCGTTTTTATGGCCTTGCCGCCCGTAGGCTGAGGGGCGGAGGTCCAAGCATGCCGCGAAGTGATCTTGGCCTCGAGCGTCTCGCCATACCGGGGGCGCCGGGCACCCGGCCCGCCGGCACGGCTGCGGCGGCGACCACACCAGCCCTTGCCGCGTCGAGCGAGACAGCGCCGGACGGAATCGCGCAGGCTGGGAAAGCGGCAGGCAGAACCGTGCAGACCGAGAAAGCGCCAGAGAAATCCGCACAGGCCGAGACCTCGCAGGCCAAAACCTGGCCGGCCAAGTCCTCGCAGACCCAGGCCGCGTCAGGCGGGGCCGGGCGGGCGGACCAGGCGCCCGGCGCCCACCGGCCCTGGCCGG
The DNA here is from genome assembly GCF_003947245.1 of Actinoplanes sp. ATCC 53533. Taxonomy (NCBI): domain Bacteria; kingdom Bacillati; phylum Actinomycetota; class Actinomycetes; order Micromonosporales; family Micromonosporaceae; genus Actinoplanes; species Actinoplanes sp. ATCC 53533. The sequence continues at coordinate 23,588 of NZ_QHHV01000144.1, forward strand.
ACAGGCTCTCAGCGCGTGCTGAGGGGATGGATAACGGCGCCGGCGATCAGTTGGCCGCGCTCATCGCCCGGGCGGCGCACGCCTCCGGCAGCCTGGTGCATTTCGTTGACGGCGAGTTGCTGCGGATCTACGGCGGCCATGGGCTGCTGGTTCCCTGGGCTCAGGTTGGCGACACGCTGCTGCAGGACAGTCTCGCCGGGCTGATTGTCGCGGACGGGCAGCCGCTGATCATCAATGATCTTGCTACCGATCCGCGGGTTCCCGCCAGCTCGCCCGTCCGCCGGCTCGGCCTCACCGGCGCCTATCTTGGGCAGCCGATCCGGGACGGGTCCGGTGCGGTGCTCGGGATCTGCTGCGCGCTCGAGACCCAGCCGCGCGAATGGTCCGCTGATGATGTCGCCGCCGTCGGTGACGCCGCGCGGCTCGGCACCCTGCTCATCACCGAGCAGCAGGGGCGGCAGGAAGTCGATCGGCAGCGACGATTTCTCGACGCCGTCCTGGACAACCTGCACGACGGCGTCACCGCCTGCGACGCCGACGGACGGATCGTCCTGGTCAACGCGCGCATGCAACGGCTATGGGGTGGCCCGCGGATGACCGCCGGCCTCTCCGACAACGCCGCGGCCGCCCGGCCGACGGACGGGAACGGCAAACCCAACGCAACCGGCAACACCGCAACCACCGAACCAACCGACAGAAACAACCAACCCACCACCACCAGCAACACCACAACCACCGAACCAACCGACAGAAACAACCAACCCACCACCACAACCAAAGAACCAAGCGGTAGGGATGGCCGGTCCGTCGGGAACGGCGATGCCGCGTTGACCGACGGCGACGGGCAGCCCGTCGCGTCCGGTGATGTCGCGTTGTTTCGGGCGCTTCGCGGTGAGCGGCTTCGGAACGAGGAGTTGGTGTTTCAGGGCCGGGGCCGGCGGACCCGTTACTACCTGATCGACGCGCAGCCGATTCTCGGGCCGGGTGGCGAGACCGTCGGCGCCGTTCAGGCCGTGCAGGATGTCACCCGGCAGCGGCGGGCCGAGCGGTTCCGCACCTGTGAGCTCGCCGTCGTCACCGCCCTCGCCGCCGCGCCGACGGTTGAGGCCGCCGGGCCTCGCGTGCTTGAGGCCGTGGTCGGCACGCTCGGCTGGACCCATGCCGAGTTGTGGCTGGTCGACGACGCCGCCGGGGTCGTCCGGTCCGCGGCGAGCTGGCACTCGCCGAGCTGGCAGGCCGACATCGAGGTGCCCGCCGAGCTGCCGTACGGCACCGGGCTGGCCGGGCGGTCCTGGCAGGCCGGCAAGCCGTTGTGGATCCGGGACGTCGGCCGGCCGCAGAGCCTGATCTCGCCGGAGACCGCCGCGTCCTCGCAGCTGCACACCGCCCTCGCCATCCCGGTGCGCAACGGGTTGGAGCCGCTCGGGGTGCTGACCGCCTTCGCCGAGACCATCGAGGATCCCGAGGACGAGCTGGTCGCGCTCATGTCCGGGATCTCGGCGCAGATCGCCCAGTTTATCGAGCGGCGGCTGGTCGAGGATCTGCAGCGGCAGCTCATCCGGACCAAGAACGAGTATCTCGCCCTGATCGGCCACGAGCTGCGCACCCCGCTCACGTCCATCGCCGCCTACACCGAGCTGCTGCGCGACGCCGACGCCGAGACGCTCGTGGCCGACGGGCCACGGCTGCTCGAGGTGATCGACCGCAACTCTACCCAGCTCCGGCACATCATCAACGAGCTGCTGGAGCTCTCCGCGCTGGACACCGGGCACGCTGCGGTGCAGCTCACCCCCATCAATCTCGTCGAGGTGATCCGGGAGTCGGTCACCCGCACCCGGGACGCGGTCACCGGCGAGCCGGTGTCCATCGTCGACGAGTTGCCCGCCGAGCTCGTCCTGCCCGGTGACCGGCGGCGGTTGCGTCAGGTTGTCGACAACCTGCTCGGCAACGCCGTGAAGTACAGCCCGGACGGGGGCCGGATCACGGTGCGGCTGCGGACCGTCGGCCGGGCCGCCGAGCTGGCGGTCTCCGACACCGGGATCGGGGTCTCGCAGGAGGAACGCGAGAAGATGTTCACCGGCCTGTACCGCACCAGCCGGGCGCGGGACCGGGCGATCCCCGGCACCGGGCTGGGGCTGACGCTCAGCCGCGCGGTCGTCCAGCGGCACCACGGCAGCATCGAGCTCAGCGAGCACGAGGGCCCCGGTACGACCGTGCTGGTCCGGCTGCCGCTCGACGCCCGTTGACAACACCCTGACACTTGTGACCCTGTTCACAGCATCGCGCCCGGAGCAGGATGACCACCATGACGAGGTGGACACCCGACCCGACGTTCTATCCCTCTCCGCGTGATGCCGCCGCCGCGCCCACCGAGCAGCTGGCATACATCGCCGCGTTCGACCGCTCGGCCGAGCAGCCGGACGCCATCGCCGTCGTGGACACCGACCCGGCCTCCGCGGCGTACGGCACGGTCGTCGGCTGGACCGATCTGCCGCACACCGGCGACGAGCTGCACCACTTCGGCTGGAACGCGTGCAGCAGCGCCCTGTGCCCCACCGCGCCGCACCCGCATGTCGAGCGGCGCTACCTGATCGTGCCCGGCCTGCGCTCGTCGCGGATCTACGTGCTGGACACCAAGGGCGACCCGCGCAACCCCGTACTGGTCAAGGAGATCGCGGCCGAGGAGCTGGCCGGCAAGGCCGGCTATTCGCGGCCGCACACCATCCATTGCGGCCCGGACGGCATCTACGTCTCGGCGGTCGGCGGCGCCGCCGCCGACGGACCGGGCGGCATCGCCGTGCTGGACCACACCACCTTCGAGGTACGCGGCGCGTGGGAGAACGACCGCGGTGACCAGTATCTGGCCTACGACTTCTGGTGGCACCTGACCCGCGACGTGCTGGTCTCCTCCGAGTGGGGCACCCCGTCCATGATCGAGGACGGTCTCGTGCCGGAGCTGCTGCTGGGCCGCAAGTACGGCCACCGCCTGCACTTCTGGGATCTGGCCAAGCGCAACCTGACCCAGACGGTCGACCTCGGTGATCAGTATCAGATGACGCTCGAACTGCGGCCCGCCCACGACCCGCGCAAGGAATACGGCTTCGTCGGCGTCGTCACCAGCGTCGAGGATCTTTCGGCCTCGGTGTGGGTGTGGCACCGCAGGAGGCAGCCTTCAGACCGGTCAAGGGCGGCGGCGGGGTGGTCGGATGGGGAGTTCACGGTCACGAAGGTGATCGACGTGGCGGCCGAGCCCGCGGACGCCGCCGCGCTGCCGCCGGCGCTGCAGCCGTTCGGCGCGGTCCCGCCGCTGATCACCGACATCGACCTGTCGGTGGACGACCGGTTCCTTTATGTCTCGTGCTGGGGCACCGGCGAGCTGAAACAGTTCGATGTCAGCGACCCGTTCCATCCGGTGCAGACGGGCTCGATCCGGCTCGGCGGCGTCGTCGGCCGGGTGGCCCACCCGTCGTTCCCGCAGGAGCGGCTGGCGGGCGGCCCGCAGATGGTCGAGGTGTCCCGCGACGGCAAGCGGGTCTACGTCACCAACTCGCTGTACGGCTCCTGGGACGACCAGTTCTTCCCGGACGGCGTGGGCGCGTGGCTGGCGAAGATCGACGTGGACACCGAGAACGGCGGCATGACCCTGGACCCGCGGTTCTTCCCGCACGGTGCCGAGTTCCGCGGCCGGCGGGTCCATCAGGTACGGCTGCAGGGTGGCGACGCGTCGTCCGACTCGTACTGCTTCCCGTGACAGCTGGCCAGCTCGCGGTGCTGGCCGCGCTGGGCGCCTTCCACGGGCTGAACCCCGCGATGGGCTGGCTCTTCGCGGTGGCGCGTGGCATGCAGGAACGCAGCCGTCCGGTGCTGCTGCGCTCGCTGCCGCCGATCGCCGCCGGGCACCTGGCCTCGGTGGCGATCGTCGCGGCCGTGGTGTCGGCGACCGAGTCGGTGGTGGCCGGCACCACGGTGGCGACCGTCGGCGGTGTCGTCCTGGTCTGCTTCGGGCTGTGGCGGCTGCTCTCGGCCCGGCACTTTCGGTGGGCCGGGATGCGGTTGTCGGCGGCGCAACTGGCCGGCTGGTCGTTCCTGATGTCCTCCGCGCACGGCGCCGGCCTGATGCTGCTGCCGGTGCTGGCCACCACATCGGTGCCGGCGCACGAGGCCGGTCACACCGCGCATTTCGCCGCCGCCGCCCGGCAAGGCGAAGCGGGCACGCCCGCCGCGGCCCTGGACGGGCTGCTCGCGGCGGGCGTGCACACGGTGGCGATGTTCGCGGTGATGGCGACCTGCGCGCTGCTGGTCTACGAGTTCGTCGGCCTGAGCGTGCTGCGGCGGGCCTGGTTCAACATGGACAAGGTGTGGGCCGCGGTGATGGTCGCGGCTGGGGCACTGACGATCGCCCTGACGGGTTGAGGCCTGCCCTGCCGCACGGGCAGGACAGGCCCACGACTCAGCGGCGCGTCCGGACGACCGCCGCCGCGCCGCCGCCCCGCCGCGCCGGTTCGGCGCTGGCGATCAGCTTGCCGCCGGCGGAGAACTCGATCGCCGTGGCCGCGCCCAGCTCCGCCACGTCCGCGCCGAAGGTGTGCCCGAGCCCGGTGAGGGCGGGACCGTACTGGGTGTGGAAGGCCGGTTCGGCCTGGATGCCGGGCGAGTTGCGCTGGGACGCGCGCGGCGCCGCCATCGCCGCCGGCAGGGACATGCCCAGGTCGACCCGGTTGACCAGCACCTGCAGCACGGTCGTGATGATGGTCGCGCCGCCGGGCGAGCCCAGGGCCAGGAACGGCTTGCCGTCCTTGAGCACGATCGTCGGCGACATGGAGCTGCGCGGCCGCTTGTTCGGGCCGGGCAGGTTCGGGTCCGGCGCGCTGCCCTGCGTACCGGTGAAGTTGAAGTCGGTCATCTCGTTGTTGAGCAGGAAGCCGCGGCCGGGCACGACCATGGCGTTGCCGCCGGTCTGCTCGATCGTCAGGGTGTATTCGACGACGTTGCCCCAGCGGTCGGCGACGGTCAGGTTGGTGGTGCTCTGTCCGTCCTCGACCGGGCCGCCGACCAGGGCCGGCGTGCAACCGGAGGCGGTGATGTCGCCCGGCGGCACCGGCTTGATCAGCGCGCGGGCCGGATCGATCTGGCAGGCCCGCTGGCCGGCCCACCGGTCACTGATCAGCTTGTCGAGCGTGGCCTGCGGCGTGTAGGCCCCCACGTACCGGTTGCGGTCCGCGAAGGACAGCGCGGTCGCCTCCAGATACTGGTGCAGGGCCTGGGTGGTGGCGACCTTGGAGAGATCCGTGCGCTCGAGGATGTTCAGCGCCTCGCCGACGGCGACGCCGCCGCTGGACGGCGTGGACATCCCGTAGACGTCGAGGCCGCGGTAGTCCGACCTGGTCGGCGCCGGGAACCGCAGGCGGTAGTTGGCCAGGTCGGAAAGGCGCAGGTCACCGGGGCGGATCGGGTATGCCCACGGGCTCGTCGGGTTGGCGGCGACCGGCGGGTGCTGCACGGTGCGGACGATGTCGGCGCCCACCGGGCCACGGTAGAAGACGCCGGTGCCGCGCTTGGCGATCAGCCGGTAGGTGTCGGCGAGGTCGGGATTGCGCTGGGTGGAGCCGACCGCGGGCGGCGCGCCGCCGGGCAGGTAGAGCTCGCTGGTGGCGTCGAACTGGCCGAAGGCGGCCGCGTTGGCGGCGATCTGCTGCTGGAAGGTGGCGTCGACGGCGAAGCCCCGGTCGGCGACCTTGGCGGCGGGCTGCAACAGGCTGCCCAGCGAGCGGGTGCCCCACTTGCCGGCCGCGGCCTCCCAGGTGGCGAGGGTGCCGGGGGTGCCGACGGCGAGGCCGCTGACCCGGGCCTCCTGGAAGTCGTACGGCAGGCCGTCGGCGGGGTCGACGAAGATGTTCTCGGTCATCGTGGCCGGCCCGGACTCACGGCCGTCGATGGTGTGCACCTTGCGATGCTTGGCGTCGTAGTAGACGAAGAACCCGCCGCCGCCGATGCCGGCGGAGAACGGCTCGGTGACCCCGAGCGTCGCGGCGGCGGCCACGGCGGCGTCGACCGCGTTGCCGCCCCGGCGCAGCACGTCGAGCCCGACGGCGGTCGCGGTGGGATCGACGGTCGAGACGGCGCCGCCGTAGCCGGTCGCGGTGGGGGCCTTGGGTGGGGCGCCGCCGTGGGCGGAGGCCGCGGCGGGCACGAGGGCGACAGTGGTCGCGGTGAGCGTGGCCGCCATGGCCAGCGCGATCGGATACCGCATCATGCCTCCGAAGCGATGGGAACAGTGTGGACAGTCTCCTGCCTACCGGTAGTGGCGGGTGGGCACAACCCGCCACCCGGAAGCGCTCGTCCGGGTCTGGGAGAGCGCTCCGTGGCGGCCTGCCTGGCAGTGGTCCTGGCGGCGTTCTCCGTGCCGATGGGGTTGGCCCAGTGGTATGACACCACGCCCCGGGGGTCCGGCGCCGGACGGGTCGATCGCCCGCAACCTCGACTTCGCCCGCAGCACCGCGCGCGCTTGCGCCGCGCACTCCCGGGCGGGCTGCTCGGCCTCCGCGTGGTCCGGAGCGATTCCGCGAGGTGATCAGGTGGCGGGCGGGATCCGGCGGCGGACGTCCTCCGCCGTCGCCGGGCCCGGCTGCCAGGCCGCCACCCAGGCCCCGTCGGGCGATCGCGGGACGAGGCCCTGCTCCAGGAAGGCGTAGCGCCCGTCCAGGACGCGCTGCGCCGCCTTCACGTCCAGCGAGTCGGTGTTGTCCCAGAGCGCGGCGAACAGCGCCTCCACCCGGAGCCGGGACTGCTGGCAGAAGAGGTCGGCCAGCTCCCTGCCCGCCGGCTGGTCCTGCCGTTCCGCGTGGGCCCGCACGCACACGGCCGACATGGCGAACAACTCGGCGCCGATGTCGACGATCCGGCCGAGGAAGCCCTGCTTGTGCTCCATCTTGCCCTGCCAGCGCGACATCGCGTAGAACGTCGACCGGGCCAGCCGCCGCGAGGCGCGCTCGACGTACCTCAGGTGCCGGGCCAGCGGACCGAACTCCTCGAAGCCGTTCGGTGCCTGGCCGCGACCGACCGTCAGGGTGGGCAGCCACCGCGCGTAGAAGGCGCCGGCCCGCGCGCCGGCGCGCACCTTCTGGCCCAGCCCGGCCTCCGGGTCGATGATGTCGCCGGCGACCGACAGGTGCGCGTCGACCGCCTCGCGGGCGATGAGCAGGTGCATGATCTCCGTGGAGCCCTCGAAGATGCGGTTGATCCGCAGGTCCCGGAGGACCTGCTCGACCTCGACCGCGCGTTCGCCGCGGGCCGCCTGCGACGCGGCCGTCTCGTAGCCCCGGCCGCCCCGGATCTGGAGCAGCTCGTCGGCGACCTGCCAGGCCAGCTCGCTGGCGAAGAGCTTGATCAGCGCGGCCTCGATCCGGATGTCGTTGCGGTCGTCGTCGGCGATGGCGCAGCAGAGGTTGAGCGTGGACTCCAGCGCGTACGTCGTGGCCGCGATGAAGGCGATCTTCGTTGCGACGGCCTCGTGCTGCCCGACCGCGCGCCCCCACTGCACCCGCTCGGCCGACCATTCGCGGGCGGCGGCCAGCGACCACTTCGCCGCGCCGACGCACATCGCGGGCAGGGACAGCCGGCCGGTGTTGAGCGTGGTCAGCGCGATCTTGAGGCCCTTGCCGAGACCACCGATGACGTTCTCGGCCGGCACGAAGACGTCGTGGAACCGGGTCACGCTGTTTTCCAGGCCGCGCAGGCCGAGGAACTCGTTGCGCCGCTCCACCGTGATGCCGGGGGCGTCGCCCTCCACCACGAACGCGGTGATGCCCTTGCCGGGCACCCGGGCCATCACGACCAGCAGGGTCGCCACCGTGCCGTTGGTGGCCCAGAGCTTCACGCCGTTGAGCCGGTAGCCGCCCTCGACGGGCTCGGCGACGGTGCCCAGCCGCGCCGGGTCGGAGCCGACGTCCGACTCGGTGAGCAGGAACGCGGACACCTCACCCGCCGCCAGCCGGGGCAGGAACGCCTGCTTCTGCGCGGGCGTACCGAAGATCTTGAGCGGCTGCGGCACGCCGATCGACTGGTGCGCGGACAGCAGCGCGCCGACGGCGGGACTCACCGAGCCGATGAGCTCCAGCGCCTTGCAGTAGTGCAGGTTGGAGAGCCCGAGGCCGCCGTACTCCTTGTCGATCTTCATGCCGAACGCGCCGAGCCGGGCGAGGCCGTGGAAGACGTCGTCGGGGATCCTGGCCTCGCGCTCGATGCGTGGCCCGTCCACCTCCGCCCGGAGGTAGGCCTCCAGCTTGGCGAGGAACTCCTCCGCGTCGGGGCGCGGCTCCGCGACGGGCCAGGGATCGATCAGGTCGAGCCGGAACCGCCCGAGGAACAACTCCTTGCCGAAGCTCGGCTTGCGCCACTCGGACTGGCGAGCCTCCTCGGCCACCTTGCGCGCCTGCTTCTCCGAGACATCGGCCGGTTTGGTCACGGCTTACCCCCTACACCCGAAGGTACGGCTGGTATCCCCACTCCCCGCGGAGCGGCCTGTAGCAGCCACGCTACCCAGCGGTGTTACCGCTGGGTAGCCCCCCGGCGATGTCGATCACTGCGGAGCGGCCCAGGTGGAGAACATCGCCGCGTAGCGTCCGCCGGCCGCCACCAGTTCCTCGTGGCTTCCCGATTCCACGATGCGGTGGTCGTCGACCACGATGATCCGGTCCGCGCGCATCGCCGTGGACAGCCGGTGGGCCACCAGGATCGCCGTGCGGCCCTCCAGGAGCCGGTCCAGGGCCGCCTCCACCCGCAGTTCGCTGCGCAGGTCCAGGCTCGACGTCGCCTCGTCCAGCACCACCACCCGGGGTTCGGCCAGGAAGGCTCGGGCCAGCGCCAGCAGTTGCCGCTCGCCGGACGACACCGACTGGCCTCGTTCGTGCAGTGCGGTCCGCAGCCCTTCCGGGGAGCGTTCCACCAGGTCACGCAGGCCGACCGCGTCGACAGCGGCCCACACCTGGGCGTCGGTGGCCGCCGGGCGGGCGAAGGCGATGTTGTCGCGCAGCGTGCCGGCGAACAGGAACGGTTCCTGCGGCACCACGCCGATCTGCCGGCGCAGCGAGGCCAGGGTCACCTCCCGCAGGTCGTGGCCGTCGATCCGGATGCTGCCCCCGGTCGGGTCGTAGAGGCGGGTGACCAGTTTGGCCAGGGTGGACTTGCCCGCGCCGGTCGGGCCGACGCACGCCACCGTCTCCCCCGGACGGATCCGCAGGTCCACGTGGCTGAGCACCGGGCGGTCCGGGAGGTAGCCGAACGTGACGTCGGCGAAGACGATCTCGCCGCGTACCGGTGGCAGGTCCACCGCTGCCGGGAGCTGGACCACCGACGGTCGCGCGGCCAGCAGGCCGTTGATCTTTCCGACCGCCGCGCGGGCCTGCTGGTAGGAGGTGTAGAGCTGGACCAGTTGCTGCACCGGCTGGAAGAAGGCGTTCAGGTAGAGGACGAAGGCGGTCAGTTCGCCGATGGTCAGGGCACCGCGCAGCACCATGCGGCCACCGATCAGCAGCAACGCCGCCATCCCGAGCAGGCCGATCACCGAGGTGCCGGGGCCGTAGATCGCGTTGATCCGGCCGGTGAAGTCGTTGGCGTCGCGATATCCGCCGACCACCTCGCGGTGCGCCACGATGTTGCGGTCCTGCCGGTTGTGCGCGGTGACCACCCGGACGCCGTTGAGGCTCTCGGACAGGTCGGCGAACATCGCCGCGATGGCGTCGCGCTGGCGGTTGTAGCCGTGGTCGGCGGCCCGGCGGAACCACAGCGAGGCGATCAGCAGCGGCGGCACGACCAGCAGCAGCGTGATGACGGCGAGCCCGGCGTTGTAGTGGAACAGCACGCCGGTGACCACGACCATGGTCAGCGCCTGGATGCCGAACTGGGCGAAGCCGTCGGCCAGCAGCGACTGCAGCGCCTCCACGTCGGAGGTCATCCGGGTCATGGTGACGCCGGCCTTCTCGCTGGTGTAGTAGTCCAGCGACATGCGCTGCAGGTGGGCGAAGATCCGGGTGCGCAGGTCCCGGGTGGCGGAGGCGGCGAGCCGGCCGCTCTGCCGCATCCGGATCGTGGTGGCCAGGCCGGTCGCCAGCACCGCCACGATGAAGGCGACCGCGGCGCCGACCAGCACGTTCAGGTTCCTCGCCGCGATGCCGTGGTCGATGCCGACCTGCAGCAGGAACGGCCCGGCCTGCAGCAGGAGGGTCTCCAGCAGGACCGCCAGCAGGGCCGCGACGAGCACGCCGGGGTGGCCGGCGACCAGCCGCCGCAGGGTGACCCGGCCGCCGCCGTCGGCGACCGGGTCGAACGGCGCCCGCGGGTCGCCGTGGTCGGGCTCCCGCGCCTCGAGCCTGGCGACGCCCTCGGCCAGGTCGGACGGGATGCCGGCGAACGGCAGCCCGTTGCCCTTGCGGCCGGCCACCCCCATCGACGGCCGCCCACCGCTGCTGAACCCCCCGAAACCACCCCCGAAGACACTCACGCCGCCACCGACCCGGCGTCGGTGGCGGAGGCGAGGACGCCGGCGTAGCGGGGCTCGGTGGCGAGCAGCGAGGAGTGGGTGCCGTCCGCGATCACCCGGCCGCCCTCCATCAGCACCACCCGGTCGGCCAGGCTGATCGTGGAGAGCCGGTGCGCGACGATCAGCGTCGTCCGGCCCCGCATCAGAGCGCGCAGCGAGGAGTGGATGCGCTGCTCGACCGTCACGTCGATGGCGCTGGTCGCGTCGTCGAGCACCAGCACCGGCGGGTTCACCAGCAGCGCCCGGGCGATCGCGACGCGCTGGCGCTGCCCGCCGGAGAGCGTGTAGCCGCGTTCGCCGACCACCGTGTCGTACCCCTCCGGCAGCGCGGCGATGAAATCGTCCGCCCCGGCCGCCACCGCCGCCGCGACCACCGACTCGCGGTCGGCCGCCGGGCGACCGTACGCGATGTTGTCGTGCAGGGAGAGCGAGAAGAGGAACGGTTCGTCGGGCACGATGCCGACCTGGTCGCGCAGCCCGGCCAGCCGCAGGCCGCGCACGTCGTGCCCGTCGATGCTGATCCGGCCGGCGCCGACGTCGTAGAACCGGGCGAGCAGCCGGCCCAGGGTCGACTTGCCGGAGCCGGTGGCGCCGACGACGGCGACCGTCTCGCCGGAGCGCACCCGCAGGTTCAGGCCGTCGAGGGCGACCGTGCCGTTCGGGTACGTGAACCGGACGTCGCTGAAGGACACGTCTCCCCGCAGCACCACGTCGACCGGCTCGGGCGGGTCCACCACCTCGCTGGGCGTGTCCAGGATCTCGTAGATGCGCGAGGCCGACGCCGACGCCCGCTGGCCCATCATGATCATCATGCCGAGCATCCGGAAGGGTGGCTGCAGCATGAGCACGTAGGAGTTGAACGCCACGATCGCGCCCACCGTGGTCTCGCCGCGGATCACCAGGATCCCGCCGAAGAGCAGGACCAGGGCCAGCCCGAGCCGCGGCAGGTTGTCCAGCACCGGCGTCCACCGGCTGCGGATCCGGGCGTCCTGCAGGTAGGCCCAGCGGATCCGGTCGGCCGCCTCGGCGAGGGTGCGCAGCTGGCGCCCCTCGGCGGCGAAGGCCTTGACGATCCGCACGCCCTGGATGTTCTCGTCGACCACGGTGGCGAGCCGGGCCAGCCGGGCCTGGATCAGCCAGGAGACCGGGAAGATCGCCTTGCGCATGCCGAGGCCGAGGAAGCCGATGATCGGCATGGTGGCCATCGCGACGATCGCCAGCGGCACGTTGATCGACAGCATCAGGACGAACGCGACCACCGCGATCAGGCACTGCACCAGGATCGACGGGCCGAAGGAGAGATACATCTGCACGGCGCGGATGTCGGAGCTGGACCGCGACATCAGCTCACCCGACTGGACCCGGTCGAAGAAGCCGAACGGCATCCGGGCCAGGTGGGCGTAGACGATGTTGCGCAGGTCGTATTCCAGCTCGTACGCGGTGCGCAGCAGGTAGAGCCGGGCGAAGTAGGTGATCACGCCCTGCAGCAGGGCCAGGGCGACGATCCACCAGACGTAGACCGGCAGGCTCGCGGTGCGCTCGACGATCGCCCGGTCGATGCCGATCCGGACCAGGTTCGGGATCTGCACCTGCACGATCAGCCCGGCGAAGGAGAGCACGAGCGAGGTGATCAGCAGGCCGCGGTGGGCCTTGACCAGGGGCAGCGCCCGGCGCAGCCAGGACTTGCGCTGGTCGGGGTCGATGGCCGCGCGGGGCGCGCGGCGGCTCAACAGCGAGCCGGGGCGAGGGCGGAAGAATCGGACACGGCGCCTCCTCCGGTTACTTAGCCAGGCTAACGATACCTCCGTCCCAGCGCAATGGCGCCGACGCCCGCGGCCTTCGGCTCCGTGCCCGGGCAGGCGGTCCCCGCGGCCGGCGGTCGGACGGTCAGCAGGTAGCGGTCCACCGCCCCGGTCACGCAGGCGGTGCGGCCATAGATCGTGTGCCCCCAGCCCTCGTAGGTCAGCAGGGACGCCCGCGGGCCGAGCTGGGCGGCGACGTGCCGGGCCCAGGCGTACGGGGTGGCCGGGTCGTGCCGCGCGTTGACCAGCAGCACCGGGCCGGTCCGCGCCGGGGACAGCGCCCGTTGCGGATTGGCCGTGCCACCGGGGCGGCCCAGGCACCCGTAGAGCGAGGTGAGCGCGAGCGGGGAGAAGGGCATCTGCGGCGAGGTGGCGGCGACCCGGTCGAGCCGGGCGCGCAGGTCGGCGTACCCGGCCACCGGCATGGACCAGTCGGCGCAGAAGACGGCGTGGAAGTTGTGCTCGCTGACGTCGACCGGGGCCGCCCGGGCCAGCCTGGTCCCCGCGCCGCCCGCCGCCTCCCTGATGAAGATCCCGAGCGAGTGCCACTGCGGGTCGTACATCGAGCCGAAGGCGACGCCGACGAGCTCGTGGAAGCTCAGCCGGTACGCCGTGTCGTACGGGTCCCGCAGCGTGCCGCGCCGGGCGGAGGCGAGCAGGCCGGCCCAGAGTTTCCGCACGTCCTGGCCGTGCAGCGCGCACTCGGTGCGGCGCGCGCACCAGGCGACGAACTCGTCGAACGAGTCCTGGGCCGTCGCGGCCTCGGCGCTGAGGAAGCCGTCGAGGTCGACGGTGTGGTCCATGACGCTGTCCAGCACCATCGCGCGGATCCGCTGCGGGTAGCGCTCGGCGTACTGCTCGCCGAGCAGCGTGCCGTACGAGGCGCCGTAGAAGCTGAACGTCTCCTCGCCCAGCGCGGCCCGCAGCGCCTCCAGGTCCCGCACCACGCTGAGCGTGTCCACGTGCCCGTAGAGCGGGCCGGTGCGCGCGGCGCAGTCGGCGGCGAGCCGGCGGTTGTACGCGACGACGGTGTCGTACGCCGCGGCGCTGTCGATCGCCGGGGGCGGGGCGGCGGTCAGCACCGTCGTGGTGCAGACGACGGGGTGGCTGCGGGAGACCCCGCGCGGATCGAAGCCGACGATGTCGAAGCGCTTGCGCAGCTCCGCGCTGAAGAACGAGGTGCTGTCCAGGGTGAAGTCGACACCCGAACCGCCGGGTCCGCCCGGGTTGACCACGAGCGTGCCGATCCGGTTCCGCGGGTCGGCGGCCGGGCGGCGGGCCAGCGCGATCGCCACCGACGGCCCGTACGGCTGCGCCCAGTCGATGGGGACGCTCAGCGTGGCGCACTGGGCGGTCTTGTCCTCCGGGCACGGCGTCCACTGCGGCACTCCCGCGCGCACCGCGTGCGCGGGGGTCGCTACCGAGGCCACCGCTGCCAGGACAGTGAGGAACGCGGCCAGGATCGGCCGGGTCTTTGCTCGCACCGGTTGTCTCTCCGCCCTGCCCGGCAGGCGCGCCGCGCGCCTCCTGTCTAGAGCAAGCGCGCGGCGCGATCTGCGGTTCTGGCGGTTTACCTCCGAAAGAGGATTACCTCCTCAGGTGGCGCAGGGCCCGGCGGACCAGGTCCGCCCGCTCGGTCACGGACAGCCCCTCGATGCCGAATCCCAGGTAGACGCTGTCCGTGGTGGTCACGGCGGCGCCGGAGTCGAAGGCGAGCTGGCTGCGCGCCCAGTCGTTGCTGTTGCGACCCGAGCCCGGGGGCGGCCCGGCGACGGTCCAGCCGCCGAGGTCCGTCTCGAACGAGGTCTGCTGCGCCACCGCGCCGCCGACCTCGACCCGGACGTTGTCCAGGAAGACGCCGAGGCCCTGGGTGCCCCAGTCCGACATGTAGGAGATCGACAGTTCGACCTGCTTGCCCGCGTAGGCGCTCAGGTCGGCGTCGAACTCCTTCCAGCCGGAGCTGGTGCCGGTCGCCGCGTTCCAGGTGCCCGTGGTGCCGGTCGCGGAGCAATCCGCACCCTGGTAGTGGAGCAGGAACGGGTGGATCGTGTCGATGTCGGCCGCGCAGCTGTCACCGGTCTCGGTGGTGGTCAGCCCGCCCGCGTCCGGCAGCGTCGTCCAGTCGTCGGTGCCCACGACGTGCGCCTCGACGAACATGTAGTCCCAGCCCGCCTCGGTGTCGAACGAGGTCTGGAACTTCAGGCGCGCGGCGGTCGCCGCCGTCAGATCGACGGTCTTGGTGAGCCGCTTGTACGACACGTCCGACTGCCCGCTCCACAGATACCAGTCGCCGTCGTACGGGTCGTACGGCGCGGCGCCGGGCAGCTGCCAGGTGATCGGGGCGTTCGAGTTGCCGAACTGCGGGAACTTGTCGTTCGGCAGGAAGCTCGCCGTGGTCAGGAGCAACGCGGTGTGGTTACCGGTCGGCGTGGCGCTGAAGCCGGCGAAGGGCCCCTCGGTGCCGACCAGCGGGAGCGGCGTGCCGGCCGGACTCGTGCCGCCGTCACTGACGTACGAGTACGCGCCCAGCCAGTACTGCTGGAAATCGTTCCCCAGCGGCAGACAGGTCGGGTCGGTCGCCGAGAGGCACTCGCCCGGTCCGTTGGGCTGATACACGTAGGCACCGTTGGCGGCCTGGGCGAACCCGGCGTACTTGCCGCTGAGCAGCAGCTTGCCGCCCTCGTTCTGGTAGTCCCGGATCGCCTGCTCGGTCTCCAGGGCCGAGCGGGCAACCGTGCCGCCCGGCTGACCCGGCGCGCGCGGGATGATGTCGTCACCGGTCTCCCACAGCACGGTCTTGTAGTGCGAGAGCACGCCGAGCGGGTGCGGCGCCTTGCGGCCGCGGGTGTCCATGTCGTAGACGTCGGCCGAGCGGCCGGCGCTCTTGAGGGCCGCGACGTGCGCGGCGGCATACCGGGCGCTGGTCGCGCCGTCGGTGTTGGCCGGCGAGATGCCGGTGACGTCCTCGGCGGCGAGCACCAGCACGTCACCGCCGATCTTGTCGGCGACGGTGTAGGTGAAGGGCGCCGACTTGATCGTCTTGCGGCCGTTGCGGGCGGTGAACCAGACCTGCACCTTGTCCTTGGCCCGGGCCTTGGTCACGGTGCCGCGGCGCTCGGCGAAGTATTCGTCGACGCCGTCGCCGTAGCGCTCGCCGCCGCGCCATTCCCTGGTCCCGTCGGTGCGCTCACGCCCACCGTTGATCTTGTAGTGCAGGGTGACGTCGCGCAGGCTGCGCTTGGCGACCACGGCGACCTGCTGGCTCGAGCCGTACGAGGTGTCGAACGCGTCCACGGTCAGGTCGGCGGTGCTGCGCCCGACCACCGAGACCGGGTTGGCCGGGTCCTTGGCCGACTGGGCGACCGAGAGCGCGAACGGCACGTTCTTGACGAACTCCTCCTGGATCAGCTTCTCGTCGTCCGGGAAGTTGAAGCCGCTCTGGCAGTCCGCCGCGTTCCACTGGTCGTCCGGATACTTGTTGGAGATCGTCTCGCAGGTGCTCATCTCCGGGGTGAACCCGAGCGCGCCGGTGCGCACCTGGGCGTGGTAGTCCGTGTCACCGTTGGTGATGTAGAGCTCGGCCGAGATGTCCGGGTCGTAGCCGGGCACGGCCGGGTTCGCGTCGTCGCCGGCCAGGGCGATCTGAATCTGGTCGTCCGGGCTGGGCGTGTTGACCTGCCAGCCGATGCCGTAGAGCAGCAGCTCGGCGGCCGAGTGGTAGTTCACCAGGAACTCGAAGCCGACCCGCTTGAACAGGGCGTCGAGCGCCTTGGTCTCGGGCTCGGAGGCAGCGCTCGGGCCGCGGTAGGTCTCGCTGGACGGGTCAGGCGACGAGCCCTCGTTGTCGTAGCCCCACTTCTCCGCGAAGTTGCGGTTGAGGTCGACACCATCGCCCAGGGTGATCTCGCCGTCGCCGTTGTTGTCGCGCAGGTTCTTGCGCCAGAGCCGGTTGTCCTCGCTGGTGAAGGTGAAGTCGTAGCCGTCCGGGTTGACGACCGGCAGGAACCACAGCTCGGTGGTGTTGAGCAGCTTGGTCAGCGCCGGGTCGGTGCCGTAGCCGTCGATGACGTGGTGCATCAGGCGCCGGGTCATCTCGGGGGTGATCCACTCACGGGCGTGCTGCGCGCCGAGGTAGAGCGCCGCGGGGCGGCGCCCGTCAGGCACGACCCGCGCGTCGCGGGTCACCTTCACGGCCTGGATGGGTACGCCGCGCAGCGACTTGCCGACCGTGACCAGCTTGGCCAGGCGCGGGTTGCGGGCGGCGGTCTCGGCCAACTCCTGCCGGATGCCGCCGGGCGCGTTGTACTGCCGGAAGACGGTCGGTGCGGCGGCGGCCTGCTTGCGCATCGCCGTGGTGGTCCGCTTCGGGGTCAGCGGCACGCCGGCCTTGATCAGGGCGTCGGCCTGACTCTTGCCGAGAATGGGCTGCACGGTCACTTTGCCGTCGGCCGCGGCGGTCACGGCACTTTCATCGTGATCGATGCCGATGGCGCGGAGGCGCTCGAGCTGTTTCGCGTCGAGGGTGCCGACGTACACCTGGAGGTGATCGTCGGCTGGTATGGCGGCCGCCGGCGCGATCCCTGACAGGACCGCGGCGGCCACTGTCAGAAGAGATAACGCGCAGGCGGTAGCCCGGCGGGCTGAGTTCATGGCGTGAGCCTCCATGGGTGGGAAGGTCGTGTGTGGACCCTCTCGGCCGTCGACGGAGACTGTCAAGCATGCACCTGTCTGTATCGGTGACGAATTGATAACGGCCCGCACCCATTCAGCTTTCTCTCAGAAAGGCGAGGCACGGTGGGCGGATGTCAACCGCCAATCGGACGAGTAAGCGCTGGAAACTGGCCATGACTGCCGCCGGCGCGGCACTGCTGACCGCCTGCTCCAGCAACGAGCCGACGGCCGCGCCCGAGCCCCGGGACATCCCGGCCGCCTCCGACGCGCCCTCCTCGGCCGCGCCGTCCACCGGCGGCGGCACCCCCGACCTGAACGCGCCGGAGACCGTCGCGACCGGCATCGACGTGCCGTGGGGACTGGCCTTCCTGCCCGACGGCAGCGCCCTGGTCGCCGAGCGGGACAGCGGCGACGTGCTGCGGGTGCGGACCGGCCGGACGAAGCCGCAACGGGTCTTCACGGTGCCGGGCGTCTCGGCCGATGGCGAGGGTGGCCTGCTCGGCCTGGCCGTCGCCGCGGACTACGCCGAGACCGAGTGGGTGTACGCGTACTACACCGCCGAGGACGACAACCGGATCGTGCGATTCAAGATCGACGGCGGGGCCCCGGAGGTGATCTTCGACGGGATCGACAAGGCCGGCATCCACAACGGCGGCCGGATCGCCTTCGGCCCCGACAAGATGCTCTACGTGGGCACGGGCGACGCGGGCGACGGCTCCGAATCACAGGACGCGGGCGACACCAACGGCAAGATCCTGCGGCTCACTCCCGAGGGCCGGCCGGCGCCGGGCAACCCGACGGCCGGCTCGCCGGTCTGGAGCCTGGGACACCGCAACGTGCAGGGCCTCGCCTGGACGGCGGACGGCACGATGTACGGCGTCGAGTTCGGCCAGAACCGCTTCGACGAGGTCAACAAGATCGAGCCGGGCGGCAACTACGGCTGGCCCGAGGTCGAGGGCAAGGGCGGCGGCCGCTCGTACCTCGATCCGATCGTGACCTGGGGCACCGACGAGGCCTCCCCGTCCGGGGCGGCGATCGTCGGCGACACCCTGTACGCCGCCGGCCTGCGCGGGGAGCGACTATGGACCGTGCCGCTCGGCGGCGGCGAGCCCAAGGCGGAATTGTCCGGACGGTACGGACGGCTACGAACCGTAGCCGTCGCGCCGGACGGCGCCTTGTGGCTCACCACCTCGAACAGAGACGGCCGCGGCGACGTACAGGATGGCGACGACAGGATTTTGCGCTTCCCGGCTCGGTGAGCTTTCGAGCCGGGAAGCTGTGGACACTATTTCGGCGGGAGCAGCGGCAAGCTGGAGATCACCGCGGCGTATTGGGCGATCTGCTTCCCGTTCGGCACCACGCCGACACTTCGAAGCTGATCCTGGATGGCCTGCGCGATCGCATCCTCGGACTGGCCGCGATGCGTCTGCATGACCTTGTTGACCGCATAGTCAACGCGAAGCTGCATCTGCCAGCCAATGGGCCGTTGACCTGCGCCACTGGCAAGGCTTACTGAGGCGAGGGGTTCCATGCCACGAGTATCGGAAGCTCCCCCGGTGAATCGGAAGGTCGGGGCGGGGGTGCAACCAGGTTGCACCCGAGCCGCACCGCCCTCTCCGTCGAACGGACGGCCGCGGTGGCCGTTCAGTCGCCCGTGGGCTCCCGCGGACCGGCTTCGTCGGCCGGATCCCGGGTCGCGCGCACCTCGGCCGGCCGCCACCGGAGCCAGAGCAGGAAGAACGCGCCGAGCGCCAGCATGGCCAGGCCCATCCAGAGGTTGATCCGGACACCCTGCGCCTTGCTGATCTCCGCGCCGCTGTCGAAGACGCCCAGCAGCGTGACGATCGTCCCGTAGACCACGAACAGCCCGCCGATCACCCGGCGCACGTCGAACAGCCGCGCCGCGGCCGACACCTTCTCCAGATCCTCCGGACCGTTGGTCTCCTCGGACATGACGACTCCTCTCGTGGCTCGCGCCGGTCACCAGACGGGGATGTAGAGCAGGAAGGCCAGCGCCACGGCGATCCCGCCGAGCAGGGCCGGGTTGCGCCACCAGACCTTGTCCCCGGCCAGGATCACCTCGCCCGAGGCCGAGGTGCCGCCCAGGCCGTAGACCAGGCCGCGCAGTTCGTTCTCCGGCTTGGACTCGGTCACCAGGGTCACCAGGACCGCGATCGCCACGGCGGTGAAGAACGCCAGGCCCGCGCCCCAGAAGCTCTCCTCCAGGTCGGAGTTGAAGGTGACCACGTCGGCCAGGTAGAGCAGGTAGAGCGTGAGCGACGACGCCGTGCCCAGCAGCAGGGACCAGAAGCCGGCCCAGGCGGTCATCCGCTTCCAGAACATGCCCACGATGAAGGTCGCGAACAGCGGGGCGTTGAAGAGCGAGAACAGCACCTGGATGTAGTTCATGATGTTGTTGAAGCTGGCCGCGATGAACGCGGTGCCGATGCCGACGACGATGCCGCCGACGGTGGCGATCCGGCCGATCCGCAGGTAGTAGTCGTCGGAGCGGCCCTTGCGGATGTACGTCTGCCAGATGTCGTAGGTGAACACGGTGTTGAAGCCGCTCACGTTGGCGGCCATGCCGGCCATGAACGAGGCGATCAGGCCGGTCACCGCGACCCCGAGCACGCCGTTGGGCAGCAGGTCGCGCATCAGCAGCGGAATGGCGTTGTTGTAGACGAGGTCACCCTCCTCGGCGCCGAGTCCCTTGACCGTGATGATGGCGATCAGGCCGGGTATCACCGTGACCACCGGGATGAGCAGCTTCGGGAACGCGCCGATGATCGGGGTGCGGCGGGCGGCGCTCATGTCCTTGGCCGAGAGCGCCCGCTGGACCTCGGCGAAGTTCGTCGTCCAGTAGCCGAACGAGAGTACGAAGCCGAGGCCGAAGACGATGCCGATCCAGTTGGCGCCCAGCGGGTTGGCCGAGCTCGCCGTGCCCTGCCAGGTGTGCAGGGCCGCGTCGCCGAGCTTGCTGTCGCGGACCGCGTCGAACAGGCCGTCGATGCCGCCGACCTTGACCAGGCCGACGACGGTGATCGGGATCAGGCCGGCCAGGATGACGAAGAACTGCAGCACCTCGTTGTAGATCGCCGAGGAGAGCCCGCCGATGCCGATGTAGGTCAGCACGATCGCCGCGCCGATCACGATCGACAGCCAGAGCGGCCAGCCGAGCAGCGCGTCCAGGACCAGCGCCAGGGCGTACAGGTTGACGCCCGCGATCAGCACCTGGGCGATCGCGAAGCTGAGCGCGTTGAACAGGTGGGTCGGCCGGTTGAACCGCAGCCGCAGGAACTCGGGGACGCTGCGGACCTTGGAACCGTAGTAGAAAGGCATCATCACGATGCCGAGGAAGACCATGGCCGGCACGGCGCCGATCCAGTAGTAGTGCAGGGTCATCAGGCCGTACTGGGCGCCGTTGGCCGCCATGCCGATGATCTCGAGGGCGCCGAGGTTGGCCGAGACGAACGCCAGGCCGGTGACCCAGGCGGGCATCGATCTGCCGGAGAGGAAGAAGTCGGCGCTGGTCTTGATCGCCCGGCGGGCGGCGAAGCCGACACCCAGGACGGTCGCGAAGTAGATCGCGAGGATCAGGTAGTCGAATACGTCGAGATCGAGCCGTAGCCCTTCAGCCGCGAGCGTCTCCACGGGCACCTCCTGTTGCGGTCGCTGTGGCCGGTACCCGTGGCGAAGATCCTTCACACCTGCCCGTCCCCGGCGGATAAATCGACGGTCGTCCTTCTCCGGGGGCCGGCCGTGCGATCGAATGGCATAGATGTCCGTCGGCACTGGAAGGACCGCCATGCCTCTTGCCGTACCCCGAGCCCTGCTTGTCGCTCTTGTCACGCTCGCCGGTCTCCTGAGCGTGCCCGCGCCCGCCTCGGCCGCACCCCCGCTGCCCTTCGTGCGCGGCGGGCAGACCGTGCCCGTCTACGACTACGCCGATGCGATCCGCGAGAGCGTGTGGGTGCAGACCCCCACCGACGCCGACCAGGACGGCGTGCCCGACCGGGTCGCGGTCGACCTGGTCCGCCCGCGCACGGCGCCGGGCGTCAAGGTCCCGGTGATCATGGATGCCTCGCCCTACTACGCCTGCTGCGGTCGCGGCAACGAGGGCGAGCTCAAGGAGTACGACGCGCAGGGCGTGATCAGCAAGGCACCGCTCTTCTACGACAACTACTTCGTGCCCCGCGGGTACGCGTTCGCCGCCGTCGACCTGAGCGGCACCAACCGCTCGACGGGCTGCGAGGACGTCGGCGGGCCGGCCGAGGTGGCCGGCGCCCGGGCGGCGGTCGACTGGCTCAACGGCCGCGCGAAGGGCTTCGCCGCCGACGGCACGCCGGTCTCGGCCCGGTCCTGGAGCACCGGCAAGGTCGGCATGATCGGCAAGTCCTGGGACGGCTCGGTGGCCAACGGCGTCGCCGCGACCGGGGTCCGCGGCCTGGAGACGATCGTGCCGATCTCGGCCATCTCCAGCTGGTACGACTACATGCGGTACAACGGCTCGCTGCGCGCCTCGGGCTACCCGGGCTACCTGCAGCAGGTGGTCAGCGACCGGCTCGCCGAGTGCACGGCGGTGACCTCCTCGCTGGCCACCGACAGCGCGGACGACACCGGTGACTACAACGCGTTCTGGCGGGCCCGCGACTACCGCCCGGCGGCCGGCCGGGTGCACGCGAGCGTCTTCGTGGTGCACGGCGTGAACGACCTCAACGTGACCACCCCGCAGTTCGCCGCGTGGTGGCAGGAACTGGCCGAGCAGGGCGTGCCGCGCAAGATCTGGCTGCACCGCACCGGTCACGTGGACCCGTTCGACGTGCGCCGCGCGGAGTGGGTGGCCACCCTGCACCAGTGGTTCGACTACTGGCTGCAGGGCCTGCGCAACGGCGTGCTGGCCGCGCCGCGGGCGACCATCGAGACCGCGCCCGGCGTCTTCACCCAGGCCCGGGACTGGCCGCTGCCCGGCACCCGGAAGGTGAGTGTGCCGCTCGGGGCGGGGACTGCCTCGTACACCGACGCCTCGCTGACCGAGGACGCGGCCGTGGCCTCGCCATCCACCGAGGTCGCGGGCCGGCTCGCCCTGCTGTACGGGCCGCTGACAGCGCCGCTGCGCATCTCCGGCTCGCCCTCGGTGCGGTTGCGGGTCCGGGTGGACCGCCCGACCACCCAGCTCACCGCCCGGCTGGTCGACTACGGCACGGCCACCCGGGTCGACTACGACCGCGGTGAAGGCGTCCGGACGCTGACCACGGAATCCTGCTGGGGAGCATCGACGCCGGCCGACGACGCCTGCTACTTCGACGTGGCCGAGCGGGTGGTGACCACCGACCACGAGGTGCTGACCCGGGGCTGGCTGGACGCGGCGCACCACGTGTCGCTGCGCTTCACCACGCCGCTGCGGCCGGGCCGCTGGTACACGGTGACGGTCCCGGTCAGCGCCTATGACGTGACGGTGCCGGCCGGGCACACGCTGGGCCTGATCCTGACCCAGAGCGACCCGGAGTTCACCGAGGCGCCGAACACCGGGGCGACCGTCACGGTCGACCTGGCCGCCAGCCGGCTGACCCTGCCGGTCACCGGTCGCGCCACCCTCGCACCGGCGCCCGCCGACGCGACGATCGTCACCACACCGGTCTCCCCGGCGGATCGCCGGACGCGGCCGCACCGCCTGCAGCTGCCGCAGTAGTCACTCCGTCGATCCGGCGCGCCGCCGTCTCAGCCACGCGCGGCGCGCCGGTCGATGAGGGTTTCGAGGCCGTCGAGGATGCGGTTCAGGCCGGGAGCGCTTCGCGGATCAGGGCTGGGCGGTGCCGAGCATGCTGCCCGCCCTGGAGCAGGCCGACGACCTGTACTTCGACCAGATCTGCCGGGTGGACATCAAGCCGTGGTCGCGGGGGCGCGTCGCCCTGGTCGGGGACGCGGCCTGCGGCGCGACCATCGGCGGCATGGGCACCGGTACGGGGCTGGTGGCGGCCTACACACTCGCGGGCGAACTGGCCGCGGCGGGCGGCGACCACACCGTGGCCTTCCCGCGCTACGAGGCCCGGCTCGGCTCGTTCGCCCGGCGCGCGCAGCGGGGCGGCGCGGGCACCGGCCGGTTCCTCGCCCCGCGTACGGCGCGCGGCCTCGCGATCCGCAACTGGCTGCACAACCAGGGCTGGTTCCGGACGCTGACCTACAAGATCGCCGGCGAGCGCAGCGCCGGCATCGACCTGCCGGACTACGCCCGGTACGCCGTCCGGTCGTGACCGGCGGGGCAGCCGCGCCGCCCCGGCCGTTCGTTCGGTCAGCGGAGCTTCTCGACCGCCTCGACGGTGAGCTCGTCCAGGCTGTCGACCACCAGGCTCGCCAGCGCCAGGGCGTCGGCCGCCGGCGGGTAGACACCGTGCGGGACCGCGATCACCGCGAGACCCGCCGCCGCCGCCGAGCGCAGGCCGTTGCTGGAATCCTCGACCGCCGCGCAGAAGTCCGGGTTGAGGCCGAGGCGCTCGACCGCGGCCAGGTAGACGTCCGGCGCCGGCTTGCCGCGCGGCACCTCCTCGGTGGACAGGGTCACCCGGAACGTGCCGGTCAGCCCGGCCGTGGCGAGAACCTGGTCGATGAGGATCCGGGCGGACGAACTGGCCAGGGCGACCGGGAAGCGCTCCGCGATGCGCCGGACCGCGGCGACCGAGCCCGGGATCAGCGGCAGGTCCGCGCGATATCGCTCGGCCATCCGGGCGAGCACGTCCGCGGCGACCTGCTCGGGGCTGCGGGGCACGCCCACCTCCGCGCTCAGGTGCGTGGACCACTCACCGGTGCTCATGCCCATCATCCGGGTCTGGGTGTCGGGGAGGAACTCGCGGCCGTGCTCGGCGACGTAGCCGCGGCGCACTTCCTCCCAGACTTCCTCGGTGTCGATGATGACCCCGTCGAGGTCGAAGACGACCGCCTGCACCGTCACTGAGACTCTTCCTCTCCTCGGGGCGGGTGGCCCGCCCCGAACCCTATCGCCGCGCCGGCGCCGCCGGCACCCGAGGCCAATTCGGTACGAATCTCCGAGCAGCCGGAAAATGACGTTTATATGGATATACCCCATCACGGGATGACTCTCCGTGATGGGCAACCTGCCCGGATTGTCGACCACTCAACCGGTTAAGCAGCTCCCGAGCAGCGCATCCATGGTCATCACCCGGCTCCGGCAGAGTGACACACGCAACCGGTTGACGCACCGTAGTCGATTGGTAAGTTGTTGCCCGGTCCCCCACCGAGGAACTCCGTACCACCAGACCACAGGCCGGCACCCCCAAACCGGCCGGACACCGCCGAGGAGCCACCGCCATGCCTCCCGCGCCGCGCCAGCACGCGACCCACGATTCGTGGTCGACGCCGCCAACTGTGACCGTCGTGATCCCAGCCCTCAACGAGGAACACAACCTGCCGCTGATCCTGGAGAACCTCCCGCCGGTGGACGAGGTCGTCGTGGTGGACGGCCGGTCACGCGACGACACGGTGGCCGTGGCCCGGGAGGTCCGCCCCGACGTGATCGTGGTGCGGCAGACCCGCTCCGGCAAGGGCAACGCGCTGGTCTGCGGCTTTGCCGCGAGCACCAGCGACATCGTTGTCACTCTCAATGCCGACGGCTCGGCCGACCCCCAGGAGATCCCCCGCTTCGTGGACGCCCTGCTCTCCGGCGCCGAGGCGGCACACGGCTCGCGCTTCCGCTCCGGCGGCGACCACCGCGACGCCGGTGCCCCGGAGCGCTTCGGCCACGCCCTGCTGTGCCGCGTCGTGAACGTCTTCTTCGGCACCCGCTACACCGACCTCAGCTGCGGCTACAACGCCTACTGGCGGGTGCTGCTGCCGGCGCTGGAGCTGCCGGCCCCCGACGCGCGCGGACCCAAGCGCGGCCGGCTCGCCTGGGGCGAGGGGCCGGAGATCGACACCCTGACCACCCTCCGGATGGCCACCCAGGGCCTGCGGGTGGTGGAGGTCGCCACCGTCGGCTACCCACCCATCCACAACGACGACCGGCCCCGCCAGTTGCTCCCGGCCGTGCTGCGCGCGCTGCGCACCGCCTGGGCGGAATACGTCCGCCGCTGGAAGATCGGGCGCCGGCCGGCACCGCAGCGCCACGAGGCCATCCGCGGCAGGCGGCGCGCCGGCGGGGCCCCGCGCTACGAAGCCCCGGCGCCGCAGTCGGCGCCGCCGGCCGTCGACTCCGGCCCGGCCGGCTACGAGCCACCGGCGCCTCGGCACGCGGCCCGGCACTCCGTGCCGCCACCCGGCCGCGACGGGCGCCGGCAGGAGAGGCGGCGCGGCGAACCGGGCCGCCCCGACCTCACCGTGATCCAGGGCGAGGGCCGGGACGAGCACCGGTACGGCCCGTCACACCTGCGTGCGGTGCCGGGCGAGAACTTCCGGGACTAGGCCCGGTCGCGCAGCCGGGGCAGGATCTGCTCGCCGTACACGCGCAGGAAGCGGTCCTGGTCCGGGCCCGGCGCGTGGAAGACCAGGTGCTTGAAGCCCATGTCGAGATATTCGGCGACCTTCGCCGCGTGCTCGTCCGGGTCCGAGGAGACGATCCAGCGCGTGACCGTCCGGTCCACCGACAGCGCGTCCGCGCGCCGCTGCATCTCGATCGGGTCCTCCACGCCGGTCTTCTCCTCCGGCGAGAGGGCCAGCGCACCCCAGTAGTGAGTGTCGTTGCGCGCCTGCTCGAGGTCGGGGTCGAAGGAGACCTTGACCTCGATCATCAGGTCGACGTCGTCCAGCGAGCGGGCCGCCTTCTCGGCGCCCTCCCGGACGGCCGGCAGCAGCGTGTCGGTGTAGAGCTCGTGGCCCTTGCCGCTGGTGGTGATGAACCCGTCGGCGATGCGCCCGGCGAGCCGGGTCGCGGCCGGGCCGGAGGCGCCGATGTAGATCGGCACCGGCTGCTCGGGCTTGTCGTAGATGGTGGCCAGTTCGGTGCGGTAGAAGGTGCCCTCGTAGGTCACCCTGTCCTCGGTCCAAAGCCGCCGGATCAGGGTGACCGCCTCCTTGAGGCGGGCGAAGCGCTCCTTGCCGTCCGGCCACTGCAGCCCGAGCGGGACCTCGTTGAGCGACTCCCCCGAGCCCACGCCGAGGATGACCCGGCCGGGCGCGAGGCAACCGAGGGTGGCGAACGCCTGCGCGACCACCGCCGGGTGGTAGCGGAACGTCGGGGTGAGCACGCTGGTGCCGAGCAGGATCCGCTCGGTGCTCGCGGCGAGCGCACCGAGCCAGGGCAGCGCGGCGGGCGCGTGCCCGCCGTCGTGCCGCCACGGCTGCAGGTGGTCGCTGACGAACACCGAGTCGAAGCCCTGCTGCTCGGCCTGGATGCCGTAGCGGAGCAACTCACGCGGCGCGAACTGCTCCGCCGATGCCTTGTAGCCGAACCGAATCATGATTCGACCCTATCCCGCGCGGCGGCGCCGAAATCGGGGCCGTGCCAGTGCACCGTGATGAAATCGACGCGAAGGTCTTTCTCCTTCGCGCGCCCCGTGATGAACCGGTCCAGCCGGCCGCCGCCCGGACCGGCACGCTGCGAGATCGGCCACAGCGGGTTAGCGCGGCCGTTCAGCGGGCACATCAGAGTCACAGGTCGACACGGCTCAGGCCCAGCAACGGTGAGGAGGAGTCGCATGCGTATCTCGGTCCGGCTCAACCTGCCGCGGGAGGTCGAAAGCGTGCCGGCGGTGCGCCGCCTGCTGCGGTGTGCCCTCTCCGCCTTCCCGGTCGACCGCCAGGACGGCGACGATCTGGAACTGGCCCTGGCCGAGGCCTGCGCCAACGTGGTCAGGCACGCCACCGGCGCGGACGGCATCGAGGTCCGCCTCGACGTGGCCGAGGACCGCTGCGCGATCGATGTCGCCGACAACGGAGCCGGCTTCGACGCGAACGCGGTGAACGATCCGGAACCCGGCGGTGAGCGCGGCCGCGGGCTGTTCCTGATCAAGGCGCTGAGCGACAACGTACGGATGCAGTCGACGCCCCGCCGCGGCAGCCTCATCCACTTCGAGAAGACCTTCGCGCTGGCGGGCGGTCCGGGCTCGCACTGAGCGACCAGCCACTCCCCGCACCCGATGCCCCGTGCCGATGCATTGTGGTCCTATCATCCTTGCCGTACAGCAAATATTCCTGTGGCCGTGGCTGCTCCGTGCCTGCTGGGAAAGGGAGGTCACCGTGTCCGACCGTCCGACGCCCGTCGGGGCACTGCTGCGCGCGGCGCCGCCCGACCGGCTTCCCGAGGTCGTGGCGGACCACCTGCGCCGGCACTACGCGGCCGGGCGGGTCGAGGCGCTGCTCGGCGACTTGGCCATGACCAGCCTCTGGCCGCTGCTCGAACCGGACGGGCCGGCCGGCAACGCCCTCGCCGTGCGCTGCTTCGGCAGCCAGCGGCCGCTGGTCGACGCCAACCGGGCGTACCTGCCGCTGACCGTCTGGGGCGAGCGCCTCGGCGTACTGGTCGTGGAGACCTCGCTGCCGCCGGGCAGCGGGCTGACCGGCGAGCTCTCGGCCGTCGCGGACGAGCTGGCCGTCGCCCTGCGGGCGGCCGACCAGGTCACCGACCGGTACCGCCGGGTGGCCCGGCGGGAGCGCCTGACCATGGCCGCGGAACTGCAGTGGGAGCTGCTGCCGGGCCGCTCGCTGGGCGACCGCCGCTTCCTGGTCGCCGGGCAGCTGGAGCCGGCGTACGCGGTCTACGGCGACCACTTCGACTGGACGGTGACCGGTGACCGGCTCACCCTCACCGTGCTGAACGGCCACGGCGCCGGCCTGGACGCCGCCGTGCTCACCGCCGTCGCGGTCAACGCGATGCGCAACGCCCGGCGCTCCGGCTCCGACATCGTCGAGCAGGCCGAGCTGGCCAGTGACGCCCTGCACGCCCGCTACGGCGGGGCCGCGCACGCCGCCACCCTGCTGCTCGAGATCGACCTGGTCGGCGGGCAGGTGGCGGCCGTGGACGCCGGCTCGCCGCGCGCCGTCATCGCCCGGGAGCGCGGGATCCACACGGTGAACCTGGAGCAACAACTGCCGCTGGGCATGTTCGGCGAGACCCGGTACGAGATCCAGCGATTCCGGCTCGAACCGGCCGACCGGCTGCTCGTGGTGAGCGACGGAGTGCACGCGGCCAGCCCGCGCGGGCGGGTGCCGTACGGCGAAACCGCCCTGCTGACCGCCCTGCGCCGGACGCGCCTGCAGCCCGCCACCGAGGCAGTGGGTACGGTGATGCGCGGCCTGCGCGACTATCACGCGGGCGAGGACCCGGACGACGACGCGGTGACTGTCTGCCTCGACTGGCGGCGCTGACCGTCGTGGTCCACGCTTGAGGGGGCCGATGACCAGGTACGGCCGAACGGCCCAGAATCTCAGCACCCCACTGAGTTCCAGCGCGAAGAGGACCGGCATGGAGCGCGTCACGGACGTCGCCGCGGCGGTGGAGTCGACGGTCGAGTCGCTGCTGGGTGTGCTCGACAGCGCCCGGCTCGCGCAGTCCCCGGCCGTGCCGCCGGCCCAACTGCGGGTGCTCACGATCATCTCGCGCAGCGAGCACACCAACATGAGCCGCCTCGCCGAGGCCCTCGACGTGGTGCCGTCCTCGGCCAGCCGGCTGTGCGACCGGCTGGAGGCCACCGGCCTGCTGCGCCGCGTGCCGGACCCCCGGGACCGCCGCGAGGTCCGGCTGCTGCTCACCCCGGCGGCCCATCTGCTGCTGGAGGAGCTGCGCGAGCGCCGCCGGGCGGCGCTCGCCGAGGTGCTCGAACGGATGAGTCCCACCGGCCGGCTGGAGCTGGTCCGCGCGCTGGCGGCCTTCGACACCGCGACCGGCGCGGCGACGGCCAAGGACGACCAGGACGGCCTGCGCTCGGCGTGAGATAGCGTCCTTCCGTGCGCATCGGCATCGTGATCCTCCCCGACGAACGCTGGTCCGTCGCGGGCCGGCGCTGGCGCCTGGCCGAGGAGTACGGCTTCGACCACGCCTGGACCTACGACCACCTGGGCTGGCGCGACCTGGCCGACGGCACCTGGTTCGACGCGGTGCCGACCCTGACGGCGGCGGCGATGGTGACCCGGCGGATCCGGCTCGGCACGTTCGTGGCCTCGCCGAACTTCCGGCACCCGGTGCACTTCGCCCGCGAGATCACCGCACTGGACGACATCTCGCAGGGCCGGCTGCTGCTGGGCGTGGGCTCGGGCGGCGCCGGTTTCGACTCCGCGGTGCTGGGCGCGGCCGAGCTGACCCCGCGCGAGCGGATCGACCGCTTCACCGAGTTTCTCGCGCTGCTCACGCAGCTGCTGGAGAACGACAGGACCGACTTCGCGGGTACGTACTACCGCGCGGTGGACGCCCGCAGCATCCCCGGCCCGGTGCAGCAGCCACGCCCGCCGCTCGTGGTGGCGGCCAACGGCCCCCGCGCGCTGCGGCTGGCAGCCAAGTACGGCGACGGCTGGGTCACGACGGGAGCGCAGGCCACGGACGAGGCCACGTGGTGGCGCTCGGTGGCCGAGGTCAGCGCCCGCTTCAGCGAGGCGGCGGCCGGGCGCACCATGGACCGCTATCTGAACCTGGACTCGTCCCCGGTCTTCTCGCTGAGCAGCGCGGAGGCCTTCACGGACGCGGTGGGCCGCGCGGCGGAGCTGGGCTTCACCGACGTGATAGCGCACTGGCCCCGCAAGTCGAGCTGGTACGCCGGCGACGAGAAGGTGCTGGAAACAGTCGCGCCGATGCTGCCCGAACTCCGCGTTTCCTGAACCGCCCACCCTTACTGACCGGAAGCTTTCCGGTCGCGGTCATTCGCCGCCGCGAGGCCCTAATGGCGGCGGCGCGGCCATTCACCTGACGACCGCCGGAGCCTACGGTCACCAAGCATGCACACATTGCCACAACTCGGCTCGGTATACCCCGTTCACCGGGCCGGGCCTTTGCCGCCGGCCCGGGTCGTTAGCCCGGCCGGCGGCTGTTTAGCGGCCGGGCCCAGGTTAAGGCGGGGTCCGGCCGCCGTTTAGGGGCCGGGCCGAGGTTAAGGCGGGGCCCGGCCGCCGTTTAGGGGCCGGGCCGAGGTTAAGGCGGGGCCCGGCCGCCGTTTAGGGGCCCGTGGTCCTTTGCCTTTACCCGGTCCGCTCGGTGCGGGATTGCGGGAGATGCCCGGAGCGCCCCTTTGCCGCGGCCGGCGGCCCGTCTTAGCCGGGCCGCCGGCTGCGGGATTGGCTGGGGCTACCCCGGGCGCCTCTTTGCCTGCCGGCAGGTCGCGGGATTGAGCCGGGCCGGCCGGAGTGCCGCTTAGTACCGCTACGGCGTTTGTTCTCCGGTGTCGACGCGTCCGGCCGGCCTGCGGCTGCCGACAGCGGCCTTTGCTCTGCTTCCCCATGGGAAACACCGGATGGTTCTGCTTTTCGGTCGGCGCCGGGCACCAGCCGAGGGCGTTTCCGATGGGGAAGCAGAGCAAAGGCCGCGCCGGGGTAGGGGTGCCCACCGCCGCCGAGCGGCGACGCCCACCCCCACCGAGCGGCGACGCCCACCCCCACCGAGCGGCGACGCCCACCCCCACCGAGCGGCGATACCTACCGCCACCGAGCGGCGATGCCTGACGATCGAGGTGTGCCTCGATCTGGCGCCGGGGATACGCCAAGGGGCCGGGCGAACCAACGACGGTTCGCCCGGCCCCTTGGCGGCCGCCGAAGATCAGCGGCCGTGCGCCGCCCGATAGGCATTGCTGACGCCCTGTGGGATGCGGCCCCGCTCGGAGATCTGGTGGCCGTTCTCGGCCGCCCACTCGCGAATCAGCCTGTTCTCGTCGCGGCTGCCCGCCGTGCGGCTCGCGCCACTCGCCGGACGACCCGCGATGCGGCCGGAACCACCCCGGCCGATGCGCGTGCCCGCCTCGATGAACGGGTCCAGTACCTTGCGCAACTTGCCGGCATTGGCCTCGGAAAGGTCGATGGTGTAGCTCGTGCCATCGAGGCTGAACTCGACCGTCCGGTCGGCCGGCTTTCCGTCCAGGTCGTCGATGAGGGTCGTGATTACCTGCCGCGCCATAACGACTCCTGACGTAATCCGAAGAACGCGCCTAGTCTCGCCTGAGACGCACTCCGCGCGCAACTGTTCGCCTGAATTTCACAGAATACCGGAGAGCCCGGGCAATTATCGGCCCGCCCGCCTTCGAAATGCGACCTCGCTATTCACAGGAATCGTGGGGCGGCGTGGTTAGCGATCGGCGGCGGAAAACCCGGGTGGCCGGCCGCGCGCGGATGCCGTTAGGGTCGTCGGCATGGACGCCGACGACCGTTCCGCCTGGGACGAGCAGCGCCGACAGGCCGTCGCCGGGCACGCCGCCGCATTCGAGGCCGGCCGGGCCGCCGAGGCGGAACAGGCCGGCAAGCTGCTCGCCGACTTCGTGCGCCGGGCGGCCGAGCGTGGCCTGCCGCCCGCCGTGCTCCGCGCCCGGGCCTTCGACGGCCACGCGACCTACCGCACCCGGCTGCGCGGCTGGTATCTGAAGGCGAACCGCTCGGTCGCGGTCGGGGAGGACGGCGGGTTCTACGTCCTGTCCGTGCCGTCCTCGCTGCGTGCCCGCTTCACCGGCACGGAGGTGTCGCCCAGCGCGCCCCGGCTGATCGTCGGCGCGGGCGGCGGCGACGGCGAGACCATGCCGCTGGAGCAGTTGCTGCGGCGCCGACTCGACGCGGGAGCCGTGTGGCCGTGAGGCATCTCGACAACGCCGTGCAGCATCCCGACAACGCCGTGCGGCATCTCGACAGCCCTGCCCCGGCCCGGCGGCGGATCCTCGCGGCCCTGGCAGCCACCGCCACACTCGCCACCACGATCCTGGCCACCCCGAGCCTGGCCACCCCGAGCCAGGCCGCATCGGTTCAGCGGGCTCAAGCCGCGCCGGGGCGGGCAGCCGGCAAGGCCGCGACCGTGCCGTGCCCGCGACCCAAGGTCAAGCCCCCGGCGGGCCGCCCGGCCCGGCCGGTCCCGCCCGCGGACGACCCGGTGCTGCGCGCGGTCGGCGGCGACGCGCTGGACACCGACGGCCTGATCGTGCCGCGCGGGGCGCCGAAGCCGCCCGCCCTGACCGCGACCAGTTGGCTGGTCGCCGACCTGGACACCGGTGAGGTGCTCGGCGGCTGCGGACCGCACGTCTACGGCACCCCGGCCAGCGTGCAGAAGCTGCTGCTGGTGGCGACCGTCATGGACAAGCTCAACCCCAAGCAGGTCGCCACCATCACCGACGGCGACCTGGACATCGAGCCGTACAGCTCGGCGGTCGGCCTGCTCAAGGGCGGCCGCTATCCGGTCAGCACGCTGTGGCTCGGCCTGCTGCTCAATTCCGGCAACGACGCGGCGAACACCCTGGCCCGGCTCGGCGGCGGCAGGGGCGGGCAGCCCGCCGCAGTCGCGGCGATGAATGCCGAGGCCAAGCGGCTGGGTGCCTACCAGACCCATGCGGAGACGCCGTCCGGCCTGGACGGGCCGGGGCAGTTCACCAGCTCGTACGATCTGGCCCTGATCGCCCGGCAGTGCTTCGCCAAGCCCGACTTCCGCAAGTACGCGCTCACCGAGCGCACCCAGATCCCCGCCCAGAAGAAGTTGAAGAAGGGCGGCTTCCAGATCCAGAACGAGAACAAGCTGATCTACAACTACCCGGGTGCGCTGGGCGGCAAGACGGGATTCACCAAGCTGGCCCGGCACAGCTACGTCGGCGGTGCCGAGCGCAACGGCCGCCGGCTGGTCGCCACCCTGCTGGGCGCGGAGGCCGCGCCACTGCGCGGCTGGCAGCAGGGCGCCGCCCTGCTGGACTGGGGTTTCAAGCTGCCCAAGGACGCGTCGGTGGGCAAGCTGGTCGAGCCCGGCGGCCCCGACCCGCACGGTACGGCCACCGCCGCGAGCGCGCCTCCCGCCCAGCCGGACGGCCAGCAGCCCGCCCCCGCGGCCACCCGCGCCGCCACCAGCCGTGGCATGTCCCTGGGCTTCGCCGCGGCGCTCGCGGTCGTGCTGGCCGCCACGCCGCTCCTGCTGCTGCTCACCCAGCGCCGCCGCCGGCATCTGCGGCGCCGCACGGGCAACACCAGCACCGACACCGGCGCCGGCAACACCGAGCCGCCTTCCCCGTAACGCTAGGTGGCCAGCAGGCCGAAGACCCAGATCACCGCGATGCCCAGCGCCGCCGCGAACTCCACCAGCAGCGACAAGCCGACCGCACCCAGCGCCTGCCGGGTCGACGGCCAGGCCTGACCGGGGCCCAGCCGGAGCCGCTCGGCCGCCCACAGGCCGAGGATGAAGCCGAGCACCAGGCCGACCACCGGCACCACGAAGAAGCCGACGATCCCGAGCACTCCCCCGATCAGCAGCGACGAGGTGGGCACCCCGGTGCTCTTCAGGCGCTTGCCGGGCCACAGATATTTCACCACCGTGCCGCCGATCGCCACGACCGTGGCCAGCCCGAGCACCACCCATCGGCCGCCGCCGGCGTCACCCAGGATCGCCCAGAGCAGCACCGCCAGCCAGCACAGCAGCAGCCCGGGCAGCATCGGGATCACCACGCCCAGGACACCGGCCAGCATGGCCACGCCGGCGATCACGTTCACGGTGGTGCCGGAGTCGGTGAGATCCATGGGACCAGCGTGCCGTAGCCGCGCCACAACCCTCAACTCGCGGGGCCCGGAGTCGATGGACACTCAGCGCCGCCGAACCCCGGGCCGGCG
The DNA here is from genome assembly GCF_003947245.1 of Actinoplanes sp. ATCC 53533. Lineage (NCBI taxonomy): Bacteria > Bacillati > Actinomycetota > Actinomycetes > Micromonosporales > Micromonosporaceae > Actinoplanes > Actinoplanes sp. ATCC 53533. The sequence goes on from NZ_QHHV01000144.1 coordinate 57,308, forward strand.
CATCCAGCGACCACGGAGGCCTGCGATGCGACAGGTGGGCACAGCATGACCCGCAATGTGCTGGCGGTCGGCACCCATCCCGGTGACATCGAGTTCGGCTGTGCCGGCACTCTCGCCGCGCATCGCTCCGCCGGCGACTCCGTCACCATGCTCGTGCTCACCTGCGACGGGCCGGGCACCGTACGGAGCCGGCGGGCCGAAGCGGCCGCTCGGGAGCTCGATTGCCTCCTGGTCTGGGGTCCGCAAGCGGCGGAACGCCGCTCCGGTGACCGCCGCACGTACACCCGGGCCGCCGGCGACCGCCGGTCGCGCCAGCAGCGGACCGGTGAGACCTGGCCGGGGCTGGTCTCGTCCGCCGCGATGACGGTGGCCGCCATCGAGAACGTGCTCACCGGCGTCGACGCCGACGTGGTCTACGTGCACGCCCCGGACGACGCCAACACCGAGCACCGGGCCGCCGCCGTGGCCACGCTGTCCGCCGCCCGGCACAGCAGCCGGATCCTGCACTACGCCGGCGAGTCGACCCTGCTGTTCGCTCCCGCGCTGTTCGTCGACATCTCGCCGTTCCTGGACCGCAAGCTCATGGCGCTGGCCGAGGGCCCGCTGCCGGTCGACCCCGAGCTGCCCACCGGCACCGCCCGGCACTTCGGCGCCCAGGCCCGCGTGCGGTATGCGGAGGCCTTCGCCCCCGCCCGCTTCGTCTGGGATCTCGCGACCGCCGACGTCCCCGCTCGAACGGCCTGAGGACCGACCGCTTCAGAAGAGAAAACGAAGCAACCGGTCGGCAACTCTCCGCCACCCGAGCGCGTACCCAGCGTCACGCAAAGTTTCTCCTTGTCAGCCGGTGCCCACCCGCCGCGGGCCACCGACAACACACGGGGGATTCACATGACCAGCACCATGACGACCGCTGCCGACCTCACCGCCGACACCGCGACCGCCGTGCCGGCCCTGTCCGCCGCCGAGCAGGAAGTGCTGATCCGCACCCACATGCCGCTGGTCGGCCACCTGGTGCGCGACATGCTCAGCCGCATCCCCAACCACATCCACCGCGACGACCTCACCAGCGCCGGACTGCACGCGCTGGTGACCGCCGCCCGCGGCTGGGACCCGACCCGCGGCATCCCGTTCAACCGCTTCGCCACGACCCGCATCCGCGGCGCGATCCTCGACGAGCTGCGCTCGCTGGACTGGGCGACCCGGTCGGTGCGGACCAAGGCGCGGGCGACCGACACCACGCGGCAGAACCTGACCACCACGCTGGGCCGGGCGCCGTCGAACGAGGAGCTGGCGCAGGCGCTCGGCACCACCACCACGGACCTGCACCAGACGGACAACGACGTGCAGCGTGCCACCGTGCTGTCGCTGCAGGGCTTCACCACCAGCAGCCCCGACGACCTGGTCACCGAGCGCACCCCCGGCCCGGAGGACATGCTGATCCGCCGCGAGCAGATCGGCTACCTGCACCACGCGATCGCCTCGCTGCCGGAGCGCCTGCAGACCGTCATCACCGAGTACTTCCTCAAGGAGCGGCCGATGGCGGACATCGCCACCGAGCTGGGGGTGACCGAGAGCCGGATCAGCCAGCTGCGCGCCGAGGCGCTGTCGCTGCTCAAGGACGGCCTCAACACGCACCTCGACCCGGAGCTGGCGCCGGCGCCGGAGAACCCGGACAGCATCATCGCGCGCCGCCGGGCCGGCTACTTCGCCACCATCGCCGGCAACACGAGCCTGCACTCGCGCCTGGCGCTGACCAACGCCCACGGCTTCACGCCGCTGGCGCAGGCCGCCTGAGAGATCGCCACGAGCGGGGCCGGTGCGAGCGCACCGGCCCCGCTTCGTCGTGCCGTCAGGCCAGGGCGGCGAGCACCTTCGGCAGGTCGGTGGTGTGCAGCACGCCGAGCCGGCGGGTCGCCCGGGTCACCGCGACGTAGAGGTCGCTGAGGCCGCGGGGGCTCTCCGCGATGATCTCGTCCGGCTGGACCACGATCACGCTGTCGAACTCCAGGCCCTTCGCCTGCCGGACCGTCATCAGCACGATGTGGTTGAGCAGATCGGGCTGCTCCCCCACGGCGGCCTCCGGGATGGCGGCGGTGAGCTCGCGACCCAGCGACTCCGCCAGCCCCGCGGGCACCAGGATCCCCACGCGGCCCTCCGCGGCGGCGGCGGCTTCCCGCCGTACCGCCTCGATCAGCTCCGTCGCGAGCGCGCCGGGCAGCACCCGGGCCGCCCACGGCTCCTCGCCGGCGGTCCGCACCGAGCGCGGCGGCTGCAGCGACGGGTCGACCGCGGCGAGCACGTCCGCGGCGACGGTCATCACCTCGGCCGGAGTCCGATAGTTGACGGTCAGCTCGGCGAGCCGCCAGCGCTGCGCGACGTACGGCTCGAAGACCTGCTCCCAGGTCGTCGTCCCGGCCAGCTCGCCGGTCTGCGCCACGTCCCCGACCACGGTCAGTGACCGGCTCGGGCAGCGGCGCATGAGCAGCCGCCAGGCCATCGGCGACAGCTCCTGCGCCTCGTCGACGATCACGTGCCCGAAGACCCAACTCCGGTCGGCGCCCGCCCGCTCGGCGGCGGTGCGGGTGTCGATCACCTCGTGCCGCTCGACGAAGGCGCTCGCGTCGACGACGTCGATCGCGGACAGCACCTCCTCCTCCTGGTCCTCGAAGTCCAGCGAGCGGGAGCCCTCGACGATCTCCAGCACGCCCTCGGCGTACTCGATCGCCTGCTCCCGCTCCCGGGCGACGGCCCGGGCCCGCAGCGTGTCGTCCACGCCGAGCAGCTCGGCCAGCTCGTCGAGCAGCGGCACGTCGGCCGGCGCCCAGCCGGCCCGGTGCTCGCGCAGCAGCAGCGCCCGCTCCTCGGCGGTCAGCCCGGGCGCCGCCGTGGCCAGCCGGTCGGCGTCGCTGAGCAGGTCGCGCAGCACCTGGCGAGGGGTGAGGACCGGCCACAGGTCGAAGAGCGCCGCCTGCACGTCCACGTCCTCGCGCAGCTCGCGCCGCGTCTCGGCGAGGTCGGCCTCCTCGAGGAGGTTGTCGCCGCCGAGCGGGTCGGCGCCGATCCGCTCGGCGATCTGCAGCGACAGCGTGTGGATCACCGCGGTCACGAAGATCGACCGGGCCAGGTTGTGCGGCCGCCCGGAGCGCTGCGCCTCCGCGCGGGCGTCCTCGCAGACGGCCCGCTCGATGCGCAGCGGGAAGCCGTCGTGGTCGACCTCCAGGTAGTCCTCCGGCACGGTCTGCCGGTCGGCGACCGCGGCGGCCAGCACGTCGAGCATGCCGAGCCGGCCCTTGAGCGCGGCGGCGGCCGGCGCCTCGGTGGCCCGCGCGGTCACGCCCGGGAACATGTCGCCGAGGGTGGCCAGCAGCACGCCGGTCTCGGCGAGCGACGGCAGCACCTGCGAGATGTACCGCAGGAAGGTGGCGTTCGGGCCGAGGATGAGCACGCCCTGCTTGGTGAGCTGGGCGCGGTGCGTATAGAGCAGGTATGCGGCGCGGTGCAGCGCCACGGCCGTCTTGCCGGTGCCCGGGCCGCCCTGGACCACGAGGACGCCGGGCAGCCCGGCCCGGATCACCTCGTCCTGTTCGGACTGGATGGTCTCGACGATGTCGCGCATCCGCCCGGTGCGGTTCGCGGTCAGCGCCGAGAGCAGCGCGGCCTCACCGGTCACGTCCTCGCGGCCGTCGGTGGCGCCGGCCTCGATGTCGAGCACCTCGTCGTCGATGCCGGTCAGCTCGCGGCCCCGGGTGCGCAGGTGCCGGCGGCGGGTCACTCCCTCGGGAGACACCGCGGTGGCGAGATAGAACGGGCGGGCGGCGGGAGCCCGCCAGTCGATCAGCAGCGGATCCCGATCGCGATCCTCGGCGAACAGTCCGATGCGGCCGATGTAGCGCGGATTGTCCGCGGCGAAGTCGAGCCGGCCGAAGCAGAGCCCGTTCTCGACGGAATTCATCTGGGCCAACTGCTCGGCCCAATGGCTCCGGGTCGCCTCCCGCTGGGAACGGCCCTGCGGTGTGCCGCCCGCTTCGAGCAGAATCGCCCGCAGCCGCTCGTCGGCCTGGTCACGCAGCAGGTCGAGGCGGTCGTAGAGGACGGCCAGATAGGCCTTTTCGGACTCGATGTCGTCGTTCCGCAGAATTTCCGTGCCGCCGGCGGAGCTTGACAAAGCTACTCCCTGTTGTGGTAGCATTCCGAGGTCAGCGACCTTTATGGTCGCTTTTTTTGTTCCCGTGGAAACGCTCAGAATAGCCGACGCGTCCGCAGGACCGCGAGTCCCGTGAGTCAGGTTACGGGCGGCGGTGCAAGTGTAAGGAATCAGTCACCGCAGGCCCTTGCCCGTTACGCCGGGCGGTCCATCGACATTAAGCGGTGCATGACCCACAGCCACCCGTTCCGACGCTTCGGCGCGCTGGCGCTCATCGCCGTCGCCGCCCTCCCCCTCACCACCGCCTGCTCCGACGACAAGGACGACACCCCCGCCGGCAACGCCGCCGCGGCGGCCGCGGGCGGGCCGCAGCCGAAGACCATCGAGGGCGCCAAGTCCGCCGCGCAGACCGTGTTCGACCGCTTCAGCGGCGGCGACTTCGCCGGCGCCTGGGACATGTACACCGCGGCCGGCAAGAAGGCCATCACCAAGGCCGACTACGTCAAGCTCAACACCGCGTGCTCGCGCAAGGGCCTGGCCATCCAGCTCACCAGCGCCCGGATGGAGGGCACCGACAAGGCCGTCGTGATCGCCAAGCAGCTCGTCGCGGCCCAGTCCTACACGATGGTCTACGAGGGCGACACGTGGAAGCTCGAGCCCGCCAAGGAGGGCCTGGCCCTCTACGCCAAGGGCGCCGACAAGGCGATCGCCGCCCAGAAGAAGGCCGGCACCTGCGCCAACGCATGACCCGCTGCTGAGCCCACGGACCATCCCGGGGCCGGCTCCCGCGAGGGGCCGGCCTCAGGCCGCTACCGGCAGCCCGTCCACGCCGGTCAGCGCGAGCCGGTCGCGCAGGCCGCCCCGGGTCGCGATCTGGTCGTAGTAGGCGGCCCGGCGGCGCGCCACGCAGCCGTCCTTGGCCGTGCTCTGCGCCGCCAGCGCCGGGTCGAGGTGCGTGTTGAGGCCGTCCTTGAGCAGGGCCAGCGCCTCGGCGCGCAGTTGCGACACCCGCGACTCGGTGACCCCCAGGTCGGCGGCGATCTGCGCCATCGGCCGCTCCTCGAAGAAGTAGCCGGTGATCACCGCGTGCAGCCGCTCGGGCAGCACCTCGATGGCGTGCCGCAGGTAGCCGAGCCGCTCCCGGCGGATCAGGATCTCCTCCGGGCCCGCGCTGGGCTCGGTCACCATGTCGTCGGCCGCGGCCGTGGCGAAGCCCTGCAGGCTGAACACGACGGCCCGCTGCACGTCGTCGTCGGCGTGCTCGATGTCCTCGACCGTGCAGCCCAGGTGCGCGGCCACCTCGGCGGAAGTCGGCGTCCGGCCCAGCTCGGCGGTCAGCTCCTGGCGGGCGGCATCCGTGCGCCGGGCCCGCTGCCGCACCGACCGGCTAGCCCAGTCCAGCCCGCGCAGCTCGTCCAGCAGGGCACCGCGCACCCGGGCCGCGGCGAACCGGCCGAACGGCACCCCGCGCGCCTCGTCGAAGCCGCGGGCGGCGGCGACCAGGGCCGCGTAGCCGGCCGAGAGCAGGTCGTCGCGGTTCACGTGGGCCGGCACCCGGGCCAGCATCTCGCGGACCAGATGACCGACGAGCGGCATGTGCGCCCGTACGACGTCCTCGCGACGGCGGTCGAAGACAACAACACCGCTCATGGGGCTTCTCCTCGGGATACCGGGCCGGCGGGGGGAGACCGGCACTGAGGAGAAACGGTGAGTGTCGCGAGGTGCAGCCAGGGTCACAGCCGGGTGCGGCGGAGTTGCGGTGACGCGGCGCGTACACTTGATCTCGCGGCCCGCCCAGTTCTGCCTCGGGCCGCCTTTGGATCGACCACCACGCGCCGCGACCCGTGAGGTCTGCGCCGGGCAGGACGACCCCTTCAGACTTACGGAGTTCATACCTACATGTCCTCGTTCCTCGACCTCGGCGTGCCCACGAAGCTCGCCGCGGCCCTTGCCGACCTCGGCATCACCACCCCCTTCCCGATCCAGTCCGCCACGCTGCCCGACTCGCTCGCCGGCCGCGACGTGCTCGGCCGTGGCCGCACCGGCTCCGGCAAGACCTTCGCGTTCGTGCTCCCCGTGCTGGCCCGGCTGGCCGAGAGCAAGTCGCCGCGGCGCCCGATGCGCCCCCGCGCGCTGATCCTGGCGCCGACCCGCGAGCTCGCCACCCAGATCGAGGCGACCATCGCGCCGCTGGCCGCGACGCTCGGGCTGCGCACCCTCACCGTCTTCGGCGGCGTCGGGGCAAACCCGCAGATCAAGGGCCTCAAGGCCGGCGTCGACGTGCTCGTGGCCTGCCCCGGCCGGCTCGCCGACCACATCCAGCAGGGCTACGCCAGCCTGGACGCGGTCGAGATCACCGTGCTCGACGAGGCCGACCACATGGCCGACCTCGGCTTCCTGCCGGTGGTGCGGCGCCTGATGGACGGCACCCCCCGCGAGGGCCAGCGGATGCTCTTCTCCGCGACCCTGGACGGCGGCGTGGACGTGCTGGTCAAGCGCTTCATGCACAAGCCGGTCACGCACCACGTCGACTCGGCGGCCGAGGCACCGATCGAGATGACCCACCACGTGCTGCACGTGCGGCACGACGACCGCTTCCCGGTGCTGGTCGACCTGACCGCCGCGCCGGGCCGCACGGTCGTCTTCACCCGCACCAAGCGCCGGGCCAAGACGCTGACCCGCCAGCTCGTCCAGGCCGGCGTGCCCGCCGTCGAGCTGCACGGCAACCTGGCCCAGAACGCCCGCAACCGCAACATGGCGGCGTTCTCGGACGGCAGCGCGCAGACGCTGGTGGCCACGGACATCGCGGCCCGCGGCATCCACGTCGACGACGTCGCGATCGTGATCCACGCCGACCCGCCGGTCGAGCACAAGGCCTACCTGCACCGCTCCGGCCGGACGGCCCGGGCCGGCGCGCAGGGCACCGTCATCACGCTGATGACCGACGACCAGCAGAGCGAGGTGCGCGACCTCACCCGCAAGGCCGGCATCAAGCCGACCACGAGCAAGGCCCGCCCGGGCGACGCGCTGCTCGCGCAGCTCGCCCCGGGTGAGCGCACCTACAGCGCGCCGGTCTCCCCGGTGGCCGAGCCGATCGAGGAGTCGAACGGCGGCGGCCAGCCCCGGCGCGGCCGGCCGAGCGGCACCCGCGGCGCGGCC
>NZ_QHHV01000145.1:0-12181 GCF_003947245.1 Actinoplanes sp. ATCC 53533
AGGACATCAGCATCCAGCGCATCGCGTCGGAGCCGTAGGAGTCGAAGACCTCGTAGACGTCCGGGTAGTTGCGCAGGCTCTTGGACATCTTGCGGCCGTCGGCGCCCTGCAGGATGCCGTGGCTCAGGCAGTTGCGGAACGCCGGCCGGTCGAACAGCGCGGTGGCCAGCACATGCATGGTGTAGAACCAGCCGCGGGTCTGCCCGATGTATTCGACGATGAAGTCGCCCGGGTAGTGGTGCTCGAACCAGTCCTTGTTCTCGAACGGGTAGTGCACCTGGGCGAACGGCATCGACCCGGACTCGAACCAGCAGTCGAGCACCTCGGGCACCCGGCGCATGGTCGACTGCCCGGTCGGGTCGTCCGGGTTGGGCCGGGTCAGCTCGTCGACATACGGCCGGTGCAGGTCGGTGACCTCGACCCCGAAGTCCTCGCTGAGCTGGGCGAGCGAGCCGTAGACGTCCACCCGCGGGTAGTTCGGGTCGTCGGACTTCCACACCGGGATGGGCGAGCCCCAGAACCGGTTCCGGCTGATCGACCAGTCCCGGGCATTGGCCAGCCACTTACCGAACGAGCCGTCCTTGATGTGCGCCGGCGTCCAGGTGATCTCCTGGTTCAGCTCGACCATCCGGTCGCGGAACTTGGTGACGGCCACGAACCACGACGACACGGCCTTGTAGACCAGCGGGGTGTCGCAGCGCCAGCAGTGCGGGTACGAGTGCGTGTAGCCCTCGTGCCGCAGCACCATGCCGCGTCCCTTGAGGTCGGCGATGATCGGCTTGTTCGCGTCGAAGACCTGCACGCCCTGGTAGTCGGGCACGAGCGCGGTGAACCGGGTGTGCTCGTCGACGGTCACGATCGTCGGGATGCCGGCGGTGTTGCAGACATTCTGGTCGTCCTCACCGAAGGCGGGCGCCTGATGCACGACACCGGTGCCGTCCTCGTCACTGACATAGTCGGCGGCGAGCACCTGGAAGGCGTTCGGGCCGGCCTGCTCGACCAGGAAGCCGAACATCGGGGCGTACCGGCGACCGGCCAGCTCCCGGCCGAGCACGGTGCCGACCCTTTCAAAACCCTCAAGCTCTTTCGCGTACGCCGCGACGCGCCCCGCACCCAGGATCAGCTTCTCACCGTCCTTCTCCAGGATCGCGTACTCGATGTCCGGGCCGACGGCGAGCGCGAGGTTCGACGGCAGGGTCCACGGCGTGGTGGTCCACACCGCGATCTTCTCGCCGGTCTCCAGCTGGAACGTGACGGTCAGCGCCGGGTCGGTGCGGTCCCGGTAGACGTCGTCCATCCGGGTCTCGGTGTTCGACAGCGGCGTCTCGCAGCGGAAACAGTAGGCGAGCACCCGGAAGCCCTCGTAAACCAGGCCCTTGTCGTACAGGGTCTGGAAGGCCCACATGACCGACTCCATGTAGTCCGGGTCGAGGGTCTTGTAGTCGTTGTCGAAGTCGACCCAGCGCGCCTGCCGGGTGACGTACCGCTCCCAGTCCTTGGTGTAGGTGAGCACCGAGGTCCGGCAGGCGTCGTTGAACTTGTCGACGCCCAGCTCGAGGATCTGCGACTTGGTGGTGATGCCGAGCTGCTTCTCGGCCTCGACCTCGGCGGGCAGCCCGTGGGTGTCCCAGCCGAAGCGGCGCTCGACGCGCTTGCCGCGCATGGTCTGATAGCGCGGGACCAGGTCCTTGACGTAGCCGGTGAACAGGTGGCCGTAGTGCGGCAGCCCGTTGGCGAACGGCGGGCCGTCATAGAAGACGTACTCGTTGCTGCCGTCTCGCCCGGCCGGGCGCGCGTCGACACTGGCCTCGAACGTCTTGTCGGCGGCCCAGTGCGCCAGCACGGCCCGTTCGACCGCGGGCAGGTCGGGGCTGGCCGGTACGCCGGCCGCGTCGGTGTGCTTGGGGTAGGCCATCTGGCGCTCGCTCCTCATGCAGTTCACACGTCGTGGACTGCGAGGACGAGCCGAAGCCCGCGGTACCACCTCGCTTGACGGCCGTGCGGCCGCCCGCTTCGTTCGCCGGCTGTGGTGCGGGCCGGTGTCCGCCCGGTTCTACTGAGGCGCGAGCGCCCGTTCTTCCGGAGGCTCCCCGGTGATGGCCGGATCGTCGCCTGACTACCCCAACGATACCGGCCGTCATTTGTTCCGCGGCGCCGGCAGGGTCGTACTCCACAACGAGACGCCCTCCCGGTCCCGCGGATCCACCCGGAAGGCACCGGTCCGGCCGGCCCGCCTCGGCCCATATCCGGCACAACCTGGCGCACGGGCGTCACCGAGGTGACGGCGGTTCTAAAGCTCCGGGAACCAGAGAGCGAGCTCACGCTTCGCGCTGTCGGAGGAGTCGGAGGCGTGCACGAGGTTTTCCCGGTTGGAGAGCGACAGGTCGCCACGGATCGTGCCCGCGGCGGCCTTGCGCCCGTCGGTGGCGCCGACCAGCGCCCGGACGACCGCGATGACCTCATCGCCGGAGAGCACCAGGGCGGCGAGCGGCCCGCTGGTCATGAAATCCTTGAGCGGCGGGTAGAAAGCCTTGTCCACGTGCTCGGCGTAGTGCTCGTCCGCCAGCTGGGCGTCCATGCTCCGCACGACCAGCGCGTCGATCGTGAGACCCTTGCGCTCGAACCGGCCGAGGATCTCCCCGAGCAGGCCGCGCCGCAGCGCATCGGGCTTGACGAGCACGAGCGTGCGCTCCGCGGGGGTGGTGGACACCGGAAGATCCTCCTGGTCATGACATGGGCAGGCTGACACACCGGTGGGGTGACACCGGAGTGTCAGCCTATCGGTACCGCCCGGGGCGTGAGCAGCAACCGCCCGGAAGCGCACTTTCCACGGGCGGTGGCGGCTACGTAACCTGACGGGTACACCCGGGAGGTCCACTGTGGCGAACCAGAACGGCCGGCCGATCGCACCGGCCCGCAAACTCGTGGCGGCGGTCGTCGGCACGATCGCGGTCTTCGTGATGCTGTTCGGCCTCGGCATGTCGAGCTGGGCGATCGTCGCGCTCGGCCTGGCGATGCTGATCCTGGCGATCGGCCTCGGCATGGTCAACGTGGTCAGACGCGGAGCCCGCGCCTGGGTGGCCGGATCGGCGCAGGTCAAGGCGGTCTCCGAAGCCCCGGCCACGGCGATCTACGGCCGCGCGGAACTACAGATCGTGATCGTCGCGCCGGGCTTGCCGACGTCGGAGGTGACGGTCCGCGACCCCCGCGTCCCGGTGGTCAAATGGCCCCGGGTCGGCGACACCCTGCCGGTGACGGTGGACGTGGACGACATGCGGCGGGTCCGGATAAACTGGGACGAAGCGGAAACCTACGAGACGACGAACCTCAACGTCCCGCCGACGTACTACGAGGAAGACCTGCCGGACGACGACCTGCTGGGCGGCGAACCGGAACCCCCACCATGGGCGACAAGAGACAGGCAGTGGGGCCGAGGCCCGGACGAGCCGCCACCGCCGCCACCGTCCCCTCGACCGGGTGACGCGGACGGCCCGCCACCGCCGCCCCCGCGAGCGGGCCTGATGGAGGAACAAACCTCACCGGTGATCGTCCGCGACGCCCCGGGCGGCCCGATCGTCGAAGGCCACCTGGTCGAGCCGGACTATGACTACACGTCACCGCTGCCGCAGCGAGCCCGCACGGCGACGGCCACACCGCCGCGCCCCGCGGAGAAGCCCCGGCCTCGACCTCGGCCGCACGCGGAGCCGCCCTCCGCTTCGCCTGTCTCACCCGCTTCCACCTCTTCCGCCCCTTCCGCCTCTGCCGACGCAACGGCTTCGGCAGCTTCGGCGGTCGTGGCAGATGAGGAAGAGTCGGCGCCGGTCGCCCCGGCGCAGCGCACCCCCACGGAGGCTGCTGCCGCCTCCGGGCCGGTGGCCGCCGTGGACCACGATCCGGAGATCGACCTCTCGCTGGACGGCGACCCGGAGCCGGCACCGGAGACCAGGCCGGCTGCGCAGGCGGCTGTGGACCAAGACCTCATCGCCCCACCGGCCGCTGACATCCCCGCCACCGCGGCGACGGCCACATCGGAGCCGTCGACCTCGCAGGATCGGGCAGGGCGCGTTCTCGACGCGGAAGACGCGCCGCCGTCGCGGCCGAGGGCTCGATCAGCGGATGACGTGCTGCTGGGGGATCTGGAACCGCCTCCGTGGGAGATCCGTGCCCAGCAGCCGGAGGCCGTGCCCGCTTCGGAAGCGGCACCGGACTTTGCTCTTGATGGCCCGCCAGCGTCTGCTTCCGGCATCCCGGCTTCCGATGCACCGCCGGCGTCGGCTTTCGATGCACGCCCAGCGGCGGAAGGCCGCCAGCGGCCTCGACCGACGGCGGTGCCCGACGCGCCGCAGGCAGAGCGACCGTCCGGCGAGAAGGACCGGCCGAGGAGCGAGGCACAGTCGACTGGCCTGGCAGCGGCGGCCGGTGCGGTGATGACGGCCGGAATCGCCGCCCTCGGCAACGTCTTCCGCAACAGGAAACAGGAAGAACCCCGCCCGTCCTCCGAGGCTCCGCGCCCCGCCCCCGCGCAACGCCCGCGCCCGGTCCCGGCACGTCCTGGCCCGGCACGCCCTAGCTCGGCAAGCCCTGACGCGCCTGGCTCGGCTGACACCGTCGCGCCGAGGCAGGCCGCAACCCCGTCCACGGCCGGCCCTTCTCCGGAAGGCGACCCGATCGTTGCTGCGGGCGCAGTGCCGACCACCGATTCGGCCCGCGCGCCTAACGCCGCCGACCCTGGCCTGCCCACCGAACCTTCCGCCTCTCGGTCGGCCGCCGATCCTTCCGCATCTCGCCCAGCTACCGCACCTTCCGCCTCTCGGCCGGCGGCTGAACCTTTCGCTTCTCGCCCGGCCGCCGAGTCTGCACCTCGCCACCCGGCTACCGAGCCGGCATCTCCCCGCCCGGCCGCCGAGCCCGCCTCCGAGCCGCGCTCGGCCAGCGCATCCAGCCCGGCCACCGCGCCCAGCCAGGCCAGCGCATCCAGCCCTGCCACCGCGCCCAGCCCTGCCACCGCGCCCAGCCCAGCCACCGCGCCCAGCCCGACCACCACGCCCAGCCCGACCACCGCGCCCAGCCCGACCACCACGCCCAGCCCGACCACCGCACCCAGCCCGACCACCGAGGCTGTTCCTACTGCCGGCGCTGCTTCGGCTGCCGTCCCCGCACCGGGGTCGGCCGCGAGGTCGGAGTCGGGGCCGACGAGCCGGTGGCCATCGGGCCCACAGCCCGAGGCCGGCACGGCGTCCGCCGCTGCTCCGGAGTCCGAGCCCGCCGACCCCGCCCAGCCACCTGCTCCCGAGGTGCGTCCCGGACAGGTATACACATCCCCGACGGCGTTCGGTCCGGGCGGCGGTTCCGGCACCGGAAGTCTCGCGGACACCAAACCTCGCCGGGAACCCACCCCGATCCGGCCCGGAAGCCTCTACAGCACCGGAACCTCCGGCGAGCCCACCCCGGGCAGTCCCCCGGCCGCAGCCACTGACGCGACCGTGACGGGATCCGCACCGAGCCCTTCGGCGCCCGGTCACACGTCGACGGCCGCCGGTGCCGCCGCCGTCGGGCGTGCGGGTGCCGCCGGAGGGTCCCAGGCCAGGCGCGGGAAGCCCTGGGCCGACCTCGAAGGTGGCTTCGAGCCGGACGAGCGCGCCGACGACGTGATCACCGCCTACCCGAGCGCCCGCACGGGCCCCGCGGGTGCCATTCACGGCGTGGGGATCACGGTGCTGGTCACCGATCTCGAACGGTCGGTGGCTTTCTACCGCGACATGCTGGGCTTCTACGAGATCGACGCCGGCTCGGGCAGCGCTGTGCTCGCCTCCGGCGACACGCGGCTGGTGCTGCGCGCGGTCCATGACGTGTCCGGTGCCGCTGGGCGCCTGGTCTACCTGAACCTCGAGGTAGGTGACGTGGAGGCGGTCTACGAGGAGCTGAAGCGCAAGGGCGTGCAGTTCGTCCACGGTCCGCGTCCGGTGAACCGCGGCGACAGGCTGGAGCTCTGGGCGGCCTCGCTCCACGATCCCGACAAGCACAACATCGCCATCACCCAATGGCGCGCGATCCGCTGACCCGGCCCGCCGGTCCACCCGCCGCCTCCAGCGGTGGCTGGACCGGTCAGTCCAGGATCTTGTGCCGCACCGACGTCGCATACGCCCAGGCAGCGCCGAAGATCAGCCCCAGCGCCGCCAGTGACCAGTGCAACAGCCCGGACGCCAGCAGCATGACCTGGAGCGTCGTGCCCGCGTGCCAGGCCCACGGGCGGCGCATGCTGCCGGCCAGCACCGCCGCCAGCAGCGCCAGCGCCACGACCACCCCGATGCCCCAGCCGCTGAGATCACCGCCCATGATGCGGATCGGCTGGATGGCCAGCAGCAGGACGATCGCTTCCAGGACGAGCGTGCCCGATCCCAGCCCACGCACCGCCGCCTCGGGATTGCGCAGGCCGGACCGCCGGGGCTCGGCCCCCTCGGCGCCGGCAGGCGCCTCCGGGTGCGACGGGGGCACGGGCGAGACCGGCTCCGGCGGCGGCGTGGTCACTTCTTCAGCAGCTTCCGCGCGTCGGCGACCGTCACGATCGAGCCGGTGATCAGCACCGCGACGCCGCTGTGCTCGCCGTCGGTGTTCTCCTCGGCGAGCACGACCGCTTCCTCGATGGCGTCGGGCATGTTCTCGGTGATCGTCACCCTGTCCTCGCCGAAGATCTCCTCCGCGAGCTGGGCGAGCTCGTCGACCGGCATCGCGCGCGGGGAGCTGTTCTGCGTCACCACCAGCTGCGCCGCGACCGGCTCGAGCAACTCGAGCAGACCGGCCACGTCCTTGTCGGCGAGCACCCCGACCACCGCGACCAGGTGGCGGAAGGAGAACTCCTCCTCCAGGGCGGTAACGGTCGCCGCCATGCCGTGCGGATTGTGTGCCCCGTCGAGCAGGATCGTCGGCGCGCTGCGCACCCGTTCGAGTCGGCCCGGCGAGTCGACGCCGCCGAAGCCCTCCCGAACCAGGTCGGCGTCGAGCTGCTTGGTCGCGCCCGCGCCGAGGAACGCCTCGACCGCCGCGAGCGCGAGGGCGGCGTTCTGCGCCTGGTGGGCGCCGAAGAGCGGCAGGAACACCTCGTCGTATACCCCACCTAGGCCCTGCAGGGTGAGGACCTGGCCGCCGACCGCCTGGTCGCGCCGGATCACGCCGAACTCGCTGCCCTCGCGGGCGACGCTCGCTCCCACCTGCGCGGAGCGTTCCAGCAGCGGACGCATCGCATCCTCGGTCTGCAGGGCGCTGATCACGGTGGCGTCCTTGTGGATGATGCCCGCCTTGGCCCAGGCGATGTCCTCGATCGTGTCGCCCAGCCACTCGGTGTGGTCGAGCCCGATCGGGGTGATCACGCAGACGCCGGCCTCGAGGACGTTGGTCGCGTCCTCCTCACCGCCGAGCCCGACCTCGACCACGGCGATGTCCACGGGCGCGTCGGCGAACGTCGCGTACGCCAGCGCCGTGGTCATGTCGAAGTAGGTGAGCGGTTCGGCCGACCGGTCGTCGATCAGCTCGGCCAGCGGGGCGACCTCGTCGTAGACGGCGACGAGCCGCTCCTCGGACACCGGCTCGCCGTCGAGACTGATCCGCTCCCGGACGGTCTCCAGGTGAGGGCTGGTGTAGCGGCCGGTGTGCAGGCCATGCGCCCGCAGCAGGCCGTCGATCATCCGCGCCGTGGACGTCTTGCCGTTGGTCCCGGTCAGGTGGATGGACGGGTAAGCCCGCTGCGGACTGCCGAGCACGTCCATGAGGTCACGGATCTTCTGCATGTCGAAAGCCATGCGGGTGAAACCACGCCCGTCGAGCGCGGCGATCACCTCTTTGTATGTGCTCATCAGATGATCTGCCAAAGCTCCCGCTCAGGGGGTGGGGCATCCACTGAGCTGATTGATTCGGTCGTTGGCCCCGTCATGCAGGCAACGCTTTGCGGGCCGCCGCGATTCTCGCCAGGTCAGCCTCGGCCGTGGCCAGCCGGTCCTTGATCTTCGCGACGACCTGTTCGGGCGCCTTACCGATGAAGGCGTCGTTGTTGAGCTTGGCCCGGCACTGGGCCGCTTCCTTCTCGGCCGCGGCGTGGTCCTTGTCGAGGCGGGCCCGTTCGGCGGCGATGTCGATCGTGCCGCGGGTGTCGAGGTCGACGGTGATGCCGCCGGTGACCGCGAGGGTCGCCGTGGCCGCGAACTCCGCGCCGGGAGCGTCGAGCCGGGCGAGCGAACGGATCAGCGGCTCGTGCACGTCGATCCCGACGTTGCCGAGGCCGGTCAGCGCGGCGCTGACCCGCTGGCCCGGGCGCAGGCCCTGGTCGGAGCGGAAGCGTCGCACCTCGGTGACGACCTTCTGCAGCGCGGCCAGCTCCTCCTCCGCCACGTCGTCGATGCGCGCGACGTCGGCGACCGGCCATGCGGCGACGACGATCGACTCGGCGCCGGTCAGCACCGTCCACAGCTCCTCGGTGACGAACGGGATCACCGGGTGCAGCAAGCGCAGCAGCTGGTCGAGGACGTGCCCGAGCACCCGGCGCGAGCGCACGGCCTCGATGCTGTCGCCGGCGAGCACCGGCTTGCTGAGCTCGACGTACCAGTCACAGACGTCGTCCCACGCGAAGTGGTACAGCGTGTCGCACGCCTTGGCGAACTCGTATGTGGCGAGCTGCTCGTCGACCTCGGCGATGACGTGCTGCAGCCGCGAGAGGATCCACTTGTCGACGCTCGACAGCTCCGCCGAGGCCGGCAGCTCGCCGTCGACCGTGGCGCCGTTCATCAGCGCGAAGCGCGTCGCGTTCCAGAGCTTGTTGCAGAAGTTGCGCGACCCCTGGCACCACTCCTCGCTGATCGGCACATCGGAGCCGGGGTTGGCGCCGCGGGCCAGCGTGAAGCGGGTGGCGTCCGCACCGTACCGGTCGATCCAGTCCAGCGGGTCGACGGCGTTGCCGAAGGACTTCGACATTTTCTTGCCGTGCGCGTCGCGAACCAGGCCGTGCAGGGCCACCACGTCGAACGGCTGCACACCGTTCATCGCGTACAGGCCGAACATCATCATCCGGGCGACCCAGAAGAAGAGGATGTCGTAGCCGGTGACCAGCACACTTGTCGGGTAGAACTTGGCCAGCGTCTCGGTCTGCTCGGGCCAGCCCATCGTGGAGAACGGCCACAGCCCGGACGAGAACCACGTGTCGAGCACGTCCTCGTCTTGGCTCCAGCCGTCACCGGACGGCGGCTCCTCATCCGGTCCGACGCAGACGACCTCGCCGGCCGGGCCGTACCAGACCGGGATGCGGTGGCCCCACCAGAGCTGCCGCGAGATGCACCAGTCGTGCATGTTGTCGACCCACGCGAAGTATCGCTTCGCCAGCTCCGGCGGCTCGATGGTCACCCGGCCGTCGCGGACGGCGTCGCCGGCCGCCTTCGCCAGCGGGCCGGTGTTGACGAACCACTGCAGCGACAGCCGCGGCTCCACAGTCGTCTTGCACCGCGAGCAGTGCCCGACGGAGTGCTGGTAGGGCCGCTTCTCGGCGACGATGCGCCCCTGCTCGCGCAGGGCGGCGACCACTGCGGGCCGGGCCTCGTATCGGTCGAGACCCTCGAACGGGCCGTGCACGGTGATGACGGCACGCTCGTCCATGATCGTCATGCTCGGCAGGTTGTGCCGCCGGCCGATCTCGAAGTCGTTCGGGTCGTGCGCCGGCGTGACCTTGACCGCGCCCGTGCCGAAGGCGGGGTCGACGTGCTCGTCGGCCACGATCGGGATGCGCCGCCCGGTCAGCGGCAGCTCGACCTCGGTGCCGATCAGGTGCCGGTAACGCTCGTCGTCGGGGTGCACGGCCACCGCGGTGTCACCGAGCATCGTCTCGGCCCGGGTGGTGGCGACGACGATGGCGTTGTCACCGTCTCCGTAGCGGATGGAGACGAGCTCGCCGTCGTCGTCGCTGTGCTCGACCTCGATGTCGCTGAGCGCGGTGAGACAGCGCGGGCACCAGTTGATAATGCGCTCGGCGCGGTAGATCAGGCCGTCGTCGTACAGCCGCTTGAAGATGGTCTGCACGGCCTTGGACAGGCCCTCGTCCATGGTGAAGCGCTCGCGGCTCCAGTCGACGGAGTCGCCCAGCCGGCGCATCTGACCGGTGATCGCACCGCCGGACTCGGCCTTCCACTGCCAGACCTTCTCGACGAACGCCTCCCGGCCGAGGTCGTGGCGGGAGAGCTGCTGGGCGGCGAGTTGCCGCTCGACGACGTTCTGGGTGGCGATGCCGGCGTGGTCCATGCCGGGCAGCCACAGCACCTCGAAGCCCTGCATCCGCTTGAAGCGGCTCAGGGTATCCATGATGGTGTGCTCGAGGGCATGGCCGACGTGCATAGAGCCGGTCACGTTCGGCGGCGGGATGACGATGGAGAAGGGCGGCTTGTCGCTTGCCGGGTCCGCCGTGAAGTAGCCCGCCGATACCCACTGCTCGTACCGCCGCTGCTCTACCTCGCCCGGCTGATACTGGGCGGAGAGGCCACCGGTGGGCCGGCTGTCAGGGGTACGGGTGTCGGTTGCTTCGCTCACCCGACAAGTCTACGGAGGCCGCGCGGGAAGCCTGCGATCGCACCGCCCTCCTGTGGACAGCGCCTGCCTGTGGATAACGCCCGGGTCCCGGCGGACGGTTGTTAGGCTCGCACGATGTCCGAACGCCCTGGCCCCCCTCCGCCGCCCGACGCGGCGCCGGTGGAGATCGCCGCCGACCCTTTCACCCTCTCCGAGGCCGCCGAGCCGGAGCCGGAGGAGCGAAAGCCGCAGTCGCGAACCCGGACGATCGTGCTGAGCTCACTGCTGGCGGTGGGCCTCGCGGGCGCCTCCGTCCTGGGATACGTCGGCTGGCGGATCGCCTCGCAGAAGGATGCGACTCTCACGGTGCCGGCGACAGTCGCGGGGCTCAGCGTCGACGGCAGTGACGAGGGCCGGAGCACGGCCGACTACCTACAGACCGCGCTGTCGGCGGACGTGGACCTGGATCGCGCAGTCGGTGCGGTGTTCACCGACGGCTCCGGCAAAGACGTCCTGTTCTTCGGTGGCACCACGCTGTTCTGGACGCCGGAGGACGACCTCAAGACAGCGTTCGGCCTGGTCTCCGACGAGCAGGGCGCGGTGACGGATCTGCACGACGTGCCGGCCGGCCCGCTCGGCGGCACGATGAAGTGCGGCAGCACCAAGGCGGACGGCGCCGACATGCCGGTATGCGGTTGGGCCGACCACGGAAGCCTCGCACTGGCCATGTTCCCGGGGCGCACGGTCGAAGACTCAGCGAAGCTGCTCGGCGACATCCGCGCCGCATCCCAGACCCGCGACTGATCCCAGAGAGCTCCGGCGGGAGGGGCGGCGTCCCTCCCCGCCGCGGCCCGGAAATGCAAATCCCGGAAATGCAACCGGCCCGGAAATGCAAATGGAGCCCGCCCCCCGACCGGGGGTGAGCTCCATAAAAAGGAGAAGGCCCACACCATCACTGGTGTGGGCCTTCTCTGACGTTAAGTCCGGCGGCGTCCTACTCTCCCACACCCTCCCGAGTGCAGTACCATCGGCGCTGGAGGGCTTAGCTTCCGGGTTCGGAATGAGACCGGGCGTTTCCCCTCCGCTATAACCACCGAAACAGCTGCCAGCAATCACAAACAACACCATGACTGGTTGTTTGTAAGCTGTGAATCACACAGTGGACGCGTAGCACAAAGTTTAGGGTAGTTAAGCCCTCGGCCTATTAGTACCGGTCGACTGAACCTATTACTAGGCTTACATCTCCGGCCTATCAACCCAGTAGTCTAGCTGGGGGCCTTACCCACTCAAAGGTGGTGGGATACCTCATCTCGAAGCGAGCTTCCCGCTTAGATGCTTTCAGCGGTTATCCCTTCCGAACGTAGCCAACCAGCCGTGCCCCTGGCGGGACAACTGGCACACCAGAGGTTCGTCCGTCCCGGTCCTCTCGTACTAGGGACAGCCCTTCTCAAGTATCCAACGCGCACGGCGGATAGGGACCGAACTGTCTCACGACGTTCTAAACCCAGCTCGCGTACCGCTTTAATGGGCGAACAGCCCAACCCTTGGGACCTGCTACAGCCCCAGGATGCGACGAGCCGACATCGAGGTGCCAAACCATCCCGTCGATATGGACTCTTGGGGAAGATCAGCCTGTTATCCC
>NZ_QHHV01000146.1:0-64576 GCF_003947245.1 Actinoplanes sp. ATCC 53533
AATCGCCTCGGCATGCCGGCCGCGGCGATCACCGACCACGGCAACATGCACGGGGCCTACGACTTCTACCGGCAGGCGACCGCCGCCGGCATCACGCCGGTCATCGGCATCGAGGCGTATGTGGCGCCCGAGTCGCGGCTGCACAAGGCCCGGGTGAAGTGGGGCCGGCCGGAGCAGAAGAGCGACGACATCTCCGGTAACGGCGCGATCACCCACAAGACGATGTGGGCCCGCGACGCGCAGGGGCTGAAAAACCTGTTCCGGCTCAGCTCGCGGGCGTCCATGGAGGGCCACTACGTCAAGTGGCCCCGGATGGACATGGACATCATCGCCGAGCACGCCGAGGGCATCATGGCGACGACGGGCTGCCCGTCCGGCGCGGTGCAGACCAGGTTGCGGCTGGGCCAGGACGACGAGGCATACAAGGTAGCGGCGCAGTATCAGGAGATCTTCGGCAAGGAGAACTACTTCCTGGAGATCATGGACCACGGCCTGTCGATCGAGAGCCGGGTCCGCTCCGGCCTGCTCGACATCAGCCGCAAGCTCGGCATCCCGCCGCTGGTCACCAACGACTCGCACTACACGCACGAGTCCCAGGCCGAGGCGCACGACGTGCTGCTCTGCGTGCAGACCGGCAGCAACATCGCCGACCCGAACAGGTTCCGCTTCGAGGGCGGCGGCTACTTCATCAAGTCCGCCGACCAGATGCGCGCGGTCGACTCGTCCGACGCCTGGCAGGAGGGCTGTCGCAACACCCTGCTGGTGGCGGAGAAGGTCGACACCGAGGGCATGTTCACCTTCCGGAACCTGATGCCCCGGTTCCCGGTGCCCGACGGCGAGACCGAGGAGTCCTGGTTCCGCAAGGAGGCGTTCGAGGGCCTCAAGCGCCGATTCCCGGACGGCATCCCGGAGAAGCACGTCGTGCAGGCCGAGTACGAGCTCGGCATCATCACCCAGATGGGCTTCCCGTCCTACTTCCTGGTGGTGGCCGACTTCATCCAGTGGTCCAAGCGGAACGGCATCGCGGTGGGACCGGGCCGTGGCTCGGCCGCCGGCTCGCTGATCGCGTACGCGATGGGCATCACCGACCTGGACCCGCTGCCGCACGGCCTGATCTTCGAGCGGTTCCTCAACCCCGAGCGCGTGTCCATGCCCGACGTCGACATCGACTTCGACGAGCGCCGGCGCGGCGAGGTCATCCGGTATGTGACCGACCGCTGGGGCGAGGACAAGGTCGCCCAGATCGCCACCTTCGGCACGATCAAGGCGAAGGCCGCGATCAAGGACTCGGCCCGGGTGCTGGGCTTCCCGTACGCGGTCGGGGACCAGATCACCAAGGCCATGCCGCCGGACGTGATGGGCAAGGGCATGACGCTCTCCGGCATCTTCAACAAGGACGACAAGCGATACGGCGAGGCCGGCGAGGTCCGGTCCCTGTACGAGCAGAACCCCGACGTCAAGAAGGTCATCGACACCGCCCGCGGTATCGAGGGCCTGATCCGGCAGACCGGCGTCCACGCGGCCGGCGTGATCATGAGCGCCGAGCCGATCATCGACCACATCCCGCTGATGCGCCGGGCCGCCGACGGCGTGATCATCACGCAGTTCGACTATCCGACCTGCGAGACGCTCGGCCTGCTCAAGATGGACTTCCTGGGCCTGCGCAACCTGACGATCATCGATGACGCGGTCAAGAACATCGAGCTCAACCACGGGCTGAAGCTCGACCTGCTGGCCCTGCCGCTGGACGACCAGAAGTCCTACGATCTGCTGGCCCGCGGCGACACGCTGGGCGTCTTCCAGCTCGACGGCGGGCCGATGCGCTCGCTGCTGCGCCTGATGAAGCCGGACAACTTCGAGGACATCTCCGCGGTCCTGGCGCTCTACCGGCCCGGCCCGATGGGCGTCGAGTCGCACACCAACTACGCGCTGCGCAAGAACAAGCTGCAGGAGATCACCCCGATCCACCCGCAGCTGGAGGAGCCGCTGCGGGAGATCCTGGAGCCGACCCACGGCTTGATCGTCTATCAGGAGCAGGTGCAGCGCGCCGCGCAGATCCTCGCCGGTTACACGCTCGGCCAAGCGGACCTGCTGCGCCGGGCCATGGGCAAGAAGAAGAAGGAGATCCTGGACAAGGAGTTCATCCCGTTCCGGGACGGCTGCCGCAAGAACGGCTACGTCGACGAGGCCATCCAGGCGGTGTGGGACGTCCTGGTGCCCTTCGCCGGGTATGCGTTCAACAAGGCGCACTCGGCGGCGTACGGGCTGGTCTCCTACTGGACGGCATACCTCAAGGCGCACTATCCGGCCGAGTACATGGCCGGGCTGCTGACCAGTGTCGGCGACGACAAGGACAAGATGGCGATGTATCTGGCCGAGTGCCGGCGGATGGGCATCCAGGTGCTGCCGCCGGACGTGAACGAGTCGGCCGGCCCGTTCACCCCGGTCGGCAAGGACATCCGCTTCGGCCTGGCCGCCGTCCGCAACGTCGGCGTCAACGTGGTCGAGGCGGTCGTCCGGTGCCGCAAGGAGAAGGGCCAGTACGGCGACTTCTACGAGTTCCTGTCCAAGGTGGACGCCGTCGCCTGCAACAAGAAGACCGTGGAATCGCTGATCAAGGCCGGCGCCTTCGACTCGATGGGGCACGCCCGCAAGGGCCTGCTCGCCGTGCACGCCGAGGCGATCGACGCGTACGCGGACGTCAAGAAGAACGAGGCGGCCGGCCAGTTCGACCTGTTCGCCTCGTTCGGCGCGGACTCGGGCGCGGGCAGCGCGGCGACCGTCGCCATGCCCACGATCGGCGACAGCGAGTGGGACAAGCGCGACAAGCTGGCCTTCGAGCGCGAGATGCTCGGCCTCTACGTCTCCGACCACCCGCTCGCGGGCCTCGAAGCGCTGCTGCACAATTCGGCCGACACCACCATCGCCGCGCTGAACGAGGACGGTTCGGTGCCGGACGGGCAGGTCGTCACGCTTGCCGGCATCCTCACCGGCGTGCAGCGGCGGATCACCAAGCAGGGCCGGGCCTGGGCGTCGGCCACGCTGGAAGACCTGGCCGGCGGGGTCGAGGCGCTGTTCTTCCCGAACACCTACGAGGTGATCGGCCAGTACATCGCCGAGGACGCCATCGTCATCGTCAAGGGCCGGGTGGACCGCCGCGACGACACCCCGCGGATCATGGCGATGGACATGTCGATGCCGGACGTGACCCACAACCCGGACACCAAGCCGATCACCCTGACCATGCCGATCACCCGGTGCACGCCGCCGCTGGTCGACGAGCTCAAGGAGATCCTGGTCAGCCACCCGGGCGACGCCGAGGTGCACGTGCACTTGCAGAACGGCAGCCGCACCACGATCTTCCGCCTGGGCGCGGTGCGGGTGGCGCCGACGCCGGCGCTGCGCGCCGACCTGAAGATGATCCTCGGCCCGTCGGCGGTGCTCTGATGCCTGCTGCTCCGGTGCGGGGAGCCGGTGTCACAGGCGGACCTGGCAGGATCGGGGAGTGAACCCCAGCCAGGAGCCGGCCCAGTCGTACGACCAGGCTCAGCCGTACGATCCGCCGCCGGCCTACCCGTACGGTGCGCCCGTCGACGCGCTGGACTGGGCGCCGCCGCGACCTGAGCGGCGGTCGTTACGCCGTACCGTGCTCGTCGCGGTGTCGGTCACGGCCGCGATGGCCGTCGCCGGCGCCCCGCTCGGCCTGCTCTGGTCCTGGCTCGCGCCCACGGTCCCGGTGATCAACGCCGGGCAGAACGGCATCGTGGTCAACGACCCGTCGCCGGAGGAGTACATCGCGGCCGACGGCTGGTTCACGATGATCGGCTTCGTCTTCGGCCTGCTCGCCGCCGTGCTGCTCTGGCTGGTGCTGCGCCGCGACCGGGGCCCCGGCCTGCTGCTCGGGGCGACCCTCGGCGGCCTGGCCGCCGCGCTGGTCATGTGGGAGGTCGGCCGGCTGGTCGGGCTCAGCGCCTGGAACGACTGGCAGCAAAGCTCCACCGCCGGGCAGACCTACGACCGGCCGCCGGATCTGCACGCGCACGGCGCGCTGCTGGTGGCCGGCTTCGCCGCGGTGATCGTGACCACGCTGCTGGCCGGCTGGTCCAACGACCCGGATCTGGACCGCCCCGGCGCCAAACCGGGTTACGGCCACGACCTGCCGGGCGGCCAGTCGGGTTACGGCCACGACCTACCGGGCGGCCAGCCGGGTTACGGCCAAGACCTGGCCGATGGGGTCAGTTCGGGCTCACCGGCCGGGCCAGATCCGACAGCGGCACCGGCACCGCCCGCACCTTGGCCAGCAGACCCGCCTCGCGGTTGAGCAGCCGCAGCTCGGTGCGCAGCCGGGTGGCGGTGTCGGGCGCGGCCAGCAGCTCCTGCCGCTCCTCGGTGGTGAGCTGGGCGGTCGCCGCGACCAGGTGGGACAGCACGGTGGGGTCGTCGGGGACCTGGTCGAGCACCTCGGAATCGGGCCGCAGCAGGTCCAGATAGGTGCGGAAGGCGGTCAGCACCCGCGGGGCGAGCAGCGTGGAGACCGGGTCGCCGCTCTCCTCGTCGGGCAGCCACTCCACCTCGGCGGTCACGTACGGCTGGGTGTCCGCGGCGATCGCCACCACCCGGAAGCGCCGCCGGCCGACCGTGACGATGTCGAAGCGCCCGTCGGGCAGCTCGGTGACCTGGCGCAGCTCGGCCGTGCAGCCGACGCCGTAGAGCTGCTCGGTGGTGATCGGCTCCTCGTCGGCCGGCCGCTCGGCGTCGCCGTTCGGGGTGGCGACCTCCCAGCCGTACCGCAGGGTCACGACGCCGAACTCGTGCGGTTCGTCGTCCGTCGTGGCGACCAGGTCGCGCACGAGCGTGCGATATCGCTCCTCGAAGATGTGCAAGGGCAGGACCAGGCCGGGAAAGAGCACCGTGCCCAGCGGGAAGACCGGGATAATCGCGCCCACGGTGCGAGCGTATCGGCCCGGTCGCTGTCCGCGCGCGCCCCGTACCGGTGATCTTCGATTCTCCCCGAACAAAAGCGGTGAAAGCCGCCTTCCCACAGCCTGGAATGGCGCCCGGAGACTGTCGGACCAGGCGCCTAGACTTGGCCCGTGCTGAATCGGATCGACCTGCGCGGCTCCCGTCGGGACCCCCGCGGCCTGCTGCCCCGTGCCCAGCTCGACGTCTCCGTGGCCGTCGAGCAGATTCGTCCCGTCGTGGCGGCGGTCCGGGAGCATGGGTTCTCGGCGATCCGCGAGGCGACGGAGAGATTCGACGGCGTGGTGCTCGAGCGCCTGCGGGTGCCGGCGGCCGCGATCACCGCCGCCGCCGGGCAGCTCGACCCCGACGTGCGGGCCGCCCTGCTGGTGGCCATCGAGCGCGCCCGCAAGGTGCACGGCGACCAGCGCCGCACCGACGTCACCACCCAGGTGGTGCCCGGCGGCAGCGTCACCGAGCGGCACGTCCCGGTCTCGCGCGTCGGCCTCTATGTCCCCGGCGGCCTGGCCGTCTATCCCTCCACCGTGGTGATGAACGTGGTGCCCGCCCAGGTCGCCGGCGTCGAGTCGCTGGTGGTGGCCAGCCCGCCGCAGCCGGAAAACGGCGGCCTGCCCGACGCCCGGGTGCTCGCCGCCTGCGCGCTGCTCGGCGTCGAGGAGGTCTACGCCGTCGGCGGCGCCCAGGCCATCGCGATGCTCGGCTACGGCAGCGACGGGGCGGACGAGTCCGACCGCTGCGAGCCCGTCGACGTGATCACCGGGCCGGGCAACATCTGGGTCACCGCCGCCAAGCGCCTGCTGCAGGGCACGGTCGGCATCGACGCCGAGGCCGGCCCGACCGAGATCGCCATCCTGGCCGACGCGACGGCGTCGCCCGGGCACGTCGCGGCCGACCTGATCAGCCAGGCCGAGCACGACCCGCTCGCCGCCAGCGTGCTGGTCACCGACTCCCCGGAGCTGGCCGAGGCGGTCGAGGCGCAGCTGGCCGTCCAGGTGACGGCCACCAAGCACGAGGCCCGGGTGCGCGAGGCGCTCGGCGGCCGCCAGTCCGGCATCGTGCTCGTCGACGACCTTGAGCAGGGCCTGCGCGTCGTGGACGCCTATGCGGCCGAGCACCTCGAGATCCAGACCCGGGACGCCCGCGCGTGGGCGATGCGGGTGCGCAACGCCGGCGCCATCTTCGTCGGCGCCTACTCGCCGGTCTCGCTCGGCGACTACGCGGCCGGCTCCAACCACGTGCTGCCGACCGCCGGCTGCGCCCGGCACTCCTCCGGCCTGTCCGTGCAGTCGTTCCTGCGCGGCATCCACGTGATCGAATACGACGAGGCGGCGCTGCGCGACGTCGCGCCGCACGTCGTCGCGCTGGCCAACGCCGAGGACCTGCCCGCGCACGGGCAGGCCGTGACGGCGAGGTTCCCGGCATGATCACGATCGCCGCCCTGCCCGCGTCCGGGCAGGCCGTGACTGCGAGGTTCTCGGCATGACCACGATCGACGACCTGCCGATCCGCGACGACCTGCGCGGAAAATCGCCCTACGGGGCGCCGCAGCTCGATGTCGCCGTGCGGCTCAACACCAATGAGAATTCCTACCCGGTGCCCGACGCCGTGGTCGAGGCGATCGGCAAGGCCGTGCAGGCCGAGCTGCGCGACCTCAACCGCTACCCGGACCGGGACGCGGTCGCCCTGCGCGCCGACCTCGCCGGCTACCTCGGCCACGGCCTGGCCGCGGCGAACGTGTGGGCGGCCAACGGCTCCAACGAGGTCCAGCAGCAGCTGTTGCAGGCGTTCGCCGGCCCGGGCCGCACCGCGCTGGGCTTCGGCCCGTCGTATTCGATGCACCCGCTGCTCGCCGCCGGCACCGGCACCCGCTGGATCGGCGCGCTGCGCGACCCGGACTTCGGCCTGACCCCCGCCTCGGCGGTGGAGCAGATCACCCGGCACGCGCCCGACCTGGTGTTCCTCTGCTCACCCAACAATCCGACCGGCACGGCCCTCGACCCGTCGGTGGTCGAGGCGGTGCTGGCGTCGGCGCCGGGAATGGTCATCGTCGACGAGGCGTACGCCGAGTTCGCCCGCCCGGGCACGCCCAGCGCGCTGGCCTCGCTGCCGCGGCACCCCCGGCTCGTGGTCACCCGCACGATGAGCAAGGCGTTCGGCTTCGCCGGCGGCCGGCTCGGCTATCTCGCCGCCGACCCGGCCGTGGTCGACGCCGTCCAGCTCGTCCGCCTGCCATACCACCTGTCGACGCTGACCCAGGCCGCCGCGCGGGCCGCCCTCGCGCACCGCGCGGCCCTGCTGGTCACCGTCGACGCGATCAAGGAACAGCGCGACCGGATCGTCGCCACGCTGCGCTCCCGGGGCATCCGGGTCGCCGACAGCGACGCCAACTTCGTGCTGTTCGAGGTCGGCGGCGACCAGCACGCGGCCTGGCAGCGCCTGCTCGACCGCGGCGTGCTGGTCCGCGACGTGGGCCTGGCCGGCTGGCTGCGGGTCACCGCCGGCACCGAAGCCGAAACCGACGCCTTCCTGGGGGCGCTGCAGTGACCGGGCGTCTCGACCCCGGCGTCGACGAACGAAGTGAGGAAGGGCTGTGACCCGAACCGCGCGCATCGAGCGCGTCACCAACGAGACCAAGGTGCTCGTCGAGATCGACCTCGACGGCACCGGCAAGGGCGACCTGGCGACCGGCGTGGGGTTCTACGACCACATGCTCAACCAGCTCGCCAAGCACGGCGGCTTCGACCTGACCGTGCGCACCGAGGGCGACCTCGAGATCGACGCGCACCACACCATGGAGGACACGGCGATCGCGCTGGGCGAGGCCTTCGCCCGGGCGCTCGGCGACAAGGCCGGCATCCGGCGGTACGGTTCCGCGACCATCCCGATGGACGAGGTGCTGGTCCGCGCCGCCGTCGACCTGTCCGGCCGGCCGTACGTGGTGCACGACGAGCCCGACCTCGCGCCGTACATCGGGCCGGTCTACCCGACCAGCATGACCCGGCACATCTTCGAGTCGTTCGGCCACACCGCCAAGGTGACCCTGCACGTCAGCGTGCTGCGCGCGGCTCGCGACGGCGGCCGCCCGGACGCGCACCACGTGGTCGAGGCGCAGTTCAAGGCGTTCTCGCGGGCGCTGCGCCAGGCCGTCGAGATCGACCCCCGCAACGCCGGCGCGCTGCCGTCGACGAAGGGCGTGCTGTGAGCCTCGTCCCGATCCTGCTGCTCGGGCTGGGCGGCATGCTGGTCGGCGGGGTGATCTCGCTCGTCAGGCAGGGCGCCACCAAGTTCAGCATCGGCCTGGTGGCCGCGCTCGCCCTGCTCTCGCTCGCCGCCGGGGTGGCCTGGCTGATCCCGGGGGACAGCTGATGAGCACGGTGGTGATCCTGGACTACGGCTCCGGCAACCTGCGCTCCGCCGAGCGCGCGGTCGCGCGCACCGGTGCCGACGTGACGGTTACCGACGACCTGGCCGCCGCGGCCGCCGCGGACGGCCTGGTCGTGCCCGGGGTCGGCGCCTACGCGGCCTGCATGGCCGGCATCGACAAGCTCGGCGCGGGCCCGGTCATCGCCGCGCGGGTGGCGGCGGGCAAGCCGGTGCTGGGCATCTGCGTCGGCATGCAGATCCTCTTCGACTCCGGCGTCGAGCACGGTGTCGAGACCCGGGGGCTGGGGCTGCTGCCGGGCGCGGTGACCCGGCTGACCGCCCGGCGGATCCCGCACATGGGCTGGAACACGGTGTCCGTGCCGGACGGCTCGGTGCTGCTCGACGGGCTGGCGCCGGAGACGCGGTTCTACTTCGTCCACTCGTACGCGGCCTCCGACCTGGGCGCCCTCGCCGCGGTCGGCGCGCGGGTCACCACGGCCGCGCACGACCAGCCGTTCGCCGCCGTGGTGGAGCACGGCCCGCTGTCCGCGGCCCAGTTCCACCCGGAGAAGTCCTCCGACGCCGGCTACGCCCTGCTCGGCAGCTGGGTGTCGGGCCTGCCCGGGTCCGCCGTACGGTGAGCAAGGAGCGCGCGAAACGGCGGGCCGAGCGGCTCGTCGTCCTGGAGAAGGAGAAGGCCGCCAGGGCCCGCCGGTCCGTCCGGCGGCAGCGCCGCCGCGCCCTGGTGAATTCGTTGAAGCCCAAGCGGGGGCCCAGTTCCGGCACGCTTTACCGGCGCAGCCGCGCGCAGCGGACCGGCATCGCGATCGTCCCGCTGGTCGCGGCGCTGGCGGTGTGGCTGCTCGTGCCCGACCTGGCCCTGCGCATCGTGCTGATCGCGATGATCGTGCTGGTGCTGCCGGCGTTGGTGGTCGTCGTCCTCGGCCGCCGCTTCTGATGTTCGTCCCCGTTGTCTCTGATCGGAGTTCGCTGTGACCCTCACCCTGCTGCCCGCCGTCGACGTCGCCGACGGCCAGGCGGTTCGCCTCGTCCAGGGCGCCGCGGGCTCGGAGACGAGCTACGGCGACCCGCTCGACGCGGCGCTCGCCTGGCAGAACGACGGTGCGGAGTGGGTGCACCTGGTCGACCTCGACGCCGCGTTCGGCCGCGGCTCGAACGCCGCGCAGCTCGCCGAGGTGGTCAGCCGGCTCGACGTGAAGGTCGAGCTCTCCGGTGGCATCCGCGACGACGCCTCGCTGCGGGCGGCCCTGGCCACCGGCGCGGCCCGGGTCAACATCGGCACGGCGGCGCTGGAGGACCCCGAGTGGTGCGACCGGATCTGCGGCGAGTACGGCGACCGGGTGGCGATCGGCCTCGACGTGCGCGGCCGCACGCTCGCGGCCCGTGGCTGGACCCGCGAGGGCGGCGACCTCTTCGAGATCCTGGAACGCCTCGACAAGGCGGGCGCCACCCGGTATGTGGTCACGGACATCACCAAGGACGGCACGATGCGCGGGCCGAACCTGGAGCTGCTGCGTGAGGTGTGCGCCCGCACCGACAAGCCGGTGATCGCCAGCGGCGGGGTGTCCACACTGGATGACCTGCGCGCCCTGACGGCCCTGGAGCCGGTCGGCGTCGAGGGCGTGATCGCGGGCAAGGCGCTCTACGCGGGCGCGTTCACGGTGGCCGAGGCGCTCGCGGCACTGGCCGAGGCATGAGCCAGCCGGCGTCCGCATCATCGACTCCGCGCCGGGCCGATGTCGTCACCGGAGCGCCGGCGGAGAATCCGGGCGACAAGTGGGACGCGGACCGTTTCGGGTCGGCCGGGAGTTGACGGCATGAGCGACCCGGCGGTGCGGCGGTTCGGTTCCGGCGGGCCGTGGGAGGCCGAATACGGCTACTCCCGCGTGGTGCGCGCCGGAAATCTGCTGCTCACCGCCGGTTGCACGGCCACTGTGGACGGTGTGGTGACGGGGATCGGTGATCCCCGCGCGCAGGCGCTGACGGCGTTCGGGATCGCGCTGGACGCCCTGGCGGGCGCGGGGGCGGCGATCGAGGACGTGATCCGCACCCGGATGTACGTGACGGATGCGGCGTACGCGGACGCGGTGGCGGGGGTGCACGGCTCGCTGTTCGCGGCGGTGCGCCCGGTGGCGACCCTGGTGGTGGTGGCCGGGCTGCTGGATCCGCAGCACCTGGTGGAGGTCGAGGTCGAGGCGTACGTCTGAGCCCACCGCGGTTCAGCATCGAGCCGGTTCGGCCATCTAGCCGGTTCAGCCCACCGAGCCGGTCCAGCATCGAGCCGGTCCAGCATCGAGCCGGTTCAGCATCGAGCCGGTTCGGCCCACCGAGCCGGTTCAGTCCATTCGGAAGACGGCGACCCGGTCCGCGACGGCCTCGAACTGGTCGGGGTCGGCCCGCTCGACCAGCCCGAGCCGCACGAAGAACGGCACCCCGTTCGGCACTTTCTCGGGGAACGCCCGCAGCACCGCGCGCCGCACCGCCGGGTCGCCGACCTCCGTCAGGGTCACCGCCGATCGGCGGCGTCCCCGGGCGAACTCGCCGCGGCCGGCCGCCCGGACGTTGCGGGCCCAGTCGCAGTGCGGCAGCGCGGCGACCACATAGCGGCGGCCGCCGAGCGTCAGGGGAGACACCGGCGTCGAGCGTGGCTCGCCGCTGCGCCGGCCGGGCACGGTGAGCACGTGGATCGTGCCCAGCGGCAGACCCAGCCAGGTGAGCGCCCGGACCACCCGGTTGGCGAACGGCAGCCACGACGGCAGGGTGGGCATCGGCTCGGTCATGAAAATCCCTTCGAGTGTCGAAGTAATGCGCCCTACGGTAAACTCCTTCGAGTGTCGAAGCAACTGCCCGCTGCCGCCCACGCCCCGGCGGATCTAGCCGCCACGGCCCGGGCCGCGGCGGATTTCGGGGCCGCCGCCGACCTCGTGGACGAGGCGGCGGCCGCCGCCCTCGGGGTAAACCGCACCGACCTGCGCATCCTCTGGCTGGTCAGCCAGTCCGGCCCGCTGTCGGCGGCGGCGCTGGCCGGCGCGGCCAAGCTCAGCCCGGCCGCGACCACCACGGCGATCCAGCGACTCGTCGCGGCGCGGCACCTGACCCGCACGGTGGATCAAGACGACCGGCGGCGGGCGGTGGTGGCGCTGACCCCGCACGCCGAGGCCCTGATCGACCGCGTCTACGCCCCGATCGAACGGGCCGGGCACCGGATCCTGGCGAGCTATTCGGCCGACGAGCTCGCGCTGATCGCCGGCTTCCTGCGCCGCGGCATAGACATGCAGGTCGCGGAGGCCGACCGCGTCCGCGCCCTGACCCGGAGCTAGGCCATGGGTCGATTTCCGGAGTCGTGTGCACGGATGCCCGTACTCGGCTGCACATGTGGCGGTTCAGCTCGGCGGCTGAGCGGCCGCATCCCGCTGGGCACGCTCGTGGCGACGGACCATCAGCGTCGTCTCCACCACGAAGGTGACAATCGTCAGCGCGGTGCCGACGACCAGAGCGAGCAGCCCGACCGCCACGATCAGCGTGCCGGGTCCACTGCCGAGGGCGCTGATCCGTCCCGAGAGGTCCGCCGGTTCGTCCTGCTGCGGCCCCGGCGACAGCATCTCGATCAGTCCGAGCAGGATGATGACGACGGCGCCGGGTGGGGTGAGCCCGGCGAACCACAGCCGCGCCCGGCGGCTTCCCCACCACAGGGCCGTCCAAGCCACGACGAGCAGCGCCGGGAGGGCCCAGCACTGCCACGGCAGGTCGAGGAAGAAATCCACGCCGGCACCCTACCCAGCCGAGAAGCCAGAAAGCAGCTGGTTCTGGTCGGCCTTCGGCGACCGCGAACGAACGTTCGCGAGACACTCTGACCGGCCCGGACACCGATCCGGATCATCGCAGGCCAGACGGCCGACCCCGACCAGCGGGATGCGTAGCTCGACCAGACGCTCGGCCGGATCCTCCATCACGCCTCACCGGTCCGGCGGCGCGGCAGGAGCTTGCCGGCGCCAGGCCTCCCGCAACGCCGCGATCGCCGCCGTCACCGCCGGACGGGCGGCCGACGCCTCCCGCCAGGCGAGCACCACCCGCCGGATCGGCACCGGCCGCACCGGCACCACGCGGACCCCCGCCGGCAGCGGCGGCCGGGCCAGCCGGGGGATCAGCGCGATGCCCAGCCCCGCCGCGACCAGGGTCAACTGCGTCTCGAACTCGCCCACGTGGAAATCCGGCCGGATCCCGGGCAACACCCGCAGCAGCCACTCATGACAGATGTCGCCGGACTTCACCGAGATCCATCGCTCGTCGCGCGCCTGCGCCAGCCGCACCTCGCGTCCCGCCGCGAACCGGTGGCCGCCCGGCACGATCAGGTCGGCCACGTCCCGGCCGATCTCCACGTGGGTGATCCCCGGCGGGTAGCGCAGCGCCACCTCCGGCCAGTCGTCCAGCACCGCGAGATCCACGTGCCCGCGCCGCAGCATCTCCAGCCCCTCGTGCGGGCTGACCTCCACCAGGCCCGTCGCCAGCTGGCGGGTGCTCGGTGGCCAGCCGGTGCAGCGCGTACGGCAGCAGCCGCCCGGCCACCCGTCGCGAAGGCCGCCACCGTCAGCCGCCCGATGACCGTGTCCCGGTGCGCCGCCAGGGCCGCCTCGGCCTCGTCGACGCTCGACAGCACCCGCTCGGCGTGGCCGGCGAGCACCCGGCCCGCCTCGGTCAGCCGCAGC
The DNA here is from genome assembly GCF_003947245.1 of Actinoplanes sp. ATCC 53533. NCBI lineage: Bacteria > Bacillati > Actinomycetota > Actinomycetes > Micromonosporales > Micromonosporaceae > Actinoplanes > Actinoplanes sp. ATCC 53533. Next base: position 13,071 of record NZ_QHHV01000146.1, read on the forward strand.
CGGCGGCCGTCCTTCTCGATCAGGGTGGCGCTGGTCTCCCGTTCCAGCTTGGCGAGCTGTTGCGACACCGCCGACGGGGTGCAGTGCAGCGCCTCGGCGGCGGCCAGCACCGTTCCGTAGCTGGCCACGGCGTGTAGGGCGCGGAGCCGGCCCAGGTCAATCATGTAGTCACGCTACATCGTGGGTGTAGCACTATTCGCTGGTGCTTCACTGTCGGCGGCGGCCAGGCTGAGCGGATGAAACAGCGTGACATCGCGCTCGCCGTGGCCGTGGCCGCCGTGTGGGGCGTCAACTTCGTCGTGATCGACATCGGCCTCGACCACTTCCCGCCGCTGCTGTTCTCGGCGCTGCGGTTCGCGCTGGCCGCGTTCCCCGCGGTCCTGTTCGCCGGCCGGCCGCCCACCCGGTGGCGCTGGGTGATCGCGGTCGCCCTGGCCCTCGGGGTCGCGAAGTTCTCCCTGCTGTTCGCCGGGATGGCGGCCGGAATGCCGGCCGGGCTCAGCTCGCTGGTGCTGCAGAGCCAGGCGGTGTTCACCACGGCGTTCGCGGTGTTGCTGCTGCGCGAACGCCCCGGCCGGCGCCGGATCGCCGGGCTGGCGGTCGCGGCGCTCGGCATCGGCGTGGTCGCCGTGCGGCTCGGCGCCGACGGCCTGCCGGCCGGCGCGTTCGGGCTGGTCCTGGGCGCGGCAGTGGCCTGGGGCCTGTCCAACGTGGCCACCCGGCAGGCGGCGCCGACCGACACGCTGCGCTTCATGATCTGGGTCAGCGCGGTGGCGGCGGCGCCGCTGGCCGTACTCTCGCTGCTCATCGAGGGACCGGCCGCGGACCTGGCCGCGCTCCGCGCGATCGACGCCCCGGCGGTCGGCGCGCTGCTGTTCGTCGCCCTGATCTCGACGCTGGCCGGCTTCGGCGCGTGGGGCGCGCTGATCAGACGGTACGGCGCCTCGACCGTCGCCCCGTTCTCGATGCTGGTGCCGGTGTTCGGCATCGCGTCGGCGGCGCTGCTGCTGGGCGAGGAGGTGCACGCGACGGACGTGGCCGGGGGAGTGCTGGTGGTCGGCGGCGTGCTGGTCGGAGTGCTGCGCCCGGCCCGGCCTGTGGATACTCCCGCGCCGGCCGCCGGGCCGCTCGATAGGGTTGGGGCATGACGGTGGCGGTGCGGGTGATTCCCTGTCTCGACGTGGACGCGGGGCGGGTGGTCAAGGGGGTCAACTTCGTCGATCTGCGCGACGCGGGCGATCCGGTCGAGCTGGCCGCGGCATACGACGCCGCCGGGGCCGACGAGCTGACCTTCCTGGACGTGACCGCCTCCTCCGACGACCGCGGCACCATGCTCGACGTGGTCCGGCGCACCGCGGAGTCGGTCTTCATCCCGCTGACCGTCGGCGGCGGGGTCCGCTCGGTCGACAACGTCGACACCCTGCTGCGCGCGGGAGCGGACAAGGTCGGGGTCAACACCGCGGCGATCCATCGCCCGGCGCTGATCGCGGAGATCGCCGACCGCTTCGGCAACCAGGTGCTGGTGCTCTCCCTCGACGTGCGGAGGCTGCCGTCGGGCCCCAGCCCGGAGCACCCGAGCGGCTGGGAGGTCACCACCCACGGCGGCCGCAAGAGCGCCGGCCTCGACGCGGTCGAGTGGGCCCGCCGCGTGGCCGAGCTGGGTGCGGGCGAGATCCTGCTCAACTCGATGGATGCCGACGGCACCAAGGCGGGCTTCGACCTGGAGCTCATCGCCGCGGTCCGCGCGGTGGTCGACATCCCGGTGATCGCCAGCGGCGGCGCGGGCACGGTGGCGCACTTCCCGCCGGCGGTCGCCGCAGGCGCAGACGCGGTGCTGGCGGCCAGCGTGTTCCACTTCGGAGAGCTGACCATCGGCCAGGTGAAGGAGAGCCTCCGCGAGGCCGGCAACCCGGTCCGCTGAGCCCCGGCCCCGGCAGCCGACGCCGACCTCGGGCAGCCGCCGGCCTCGGGCAGTCGACGCGGTCCGGCAGCCGGCGCCGCTCCCGGTGCTGGCAACCCACCCGGGCCGGTCCGGGGTCGGGCGGTGCGCGGTGCCTGGTGCCGGGTCAGCGACCGTCGGCGAGGCGCAGGGAATATTCGCGGACGGCCGCGTTGTAGGTGCGCTCGTCGAGCTTCCAGTCGGACTCGCCCGGGGTGGCCGCGCGGTTCAGCTGGGTCTGCAGCGTCACCACCGCCGAGGACAGGCCGCTGAACGGCCTCGTGCGCCACAGCTGCTCACCGGCCGGCGCGACCTCGACCATGTCGTCGTCCACCGTGAGCAGGCCGGCCCCGGCCAGGCGGCGCACGGAATCTTCCAGCTCGGCGCGGCTGGGCACACTGTGGTGCAGGAAGTCGGCCGCCGCCAGCACGTCAGCCAGGCTCGCGCCGGTCACCGGGAGCGCCGCGTGCAGTGCCCGGTCACGCTCCAGGCGCTCGGCGATGACCGCGGACACGAAGATCCATGCGTCGTTCCAATGCCAGTCGCCAGCCCCCATGTCGCCATGATGCCGTGCGCCCGCCGAACCGGAAAGCAAATGTGTCGGGATGATCACCAAGCTGTGTCCGCTCGCCCGGACATTTCGCCCGCTTCGCCGAGCCCGGGGTGGGCAACGATTCTCCGGGGCCCGGCCGTCAGCTCGCGGCAACCGGTGCCAACCGCGGCGCGTCCGGCCGCCGTGCCGGCGTGGCCGCCCCGTCGGCCGAGTCGAACCCGTCGGCCGAGTCGAATCCGTCGGCCGGGGCGAATCCGTCGGCCGGGGCGAATCCGTCGGCCGGGGCGAGTCCGTCGGCCGGGGCGAGTCCGTCGGCCGGGGCGAGCCCGGCGGCCGGCTCGCTCTCGGGCACGGCGAAGACCGGCATGAAGAGCTGCACCAGCGGGCCGATGCCCAGCGCGTAGGCCACCGTCCCGACGCCGATCGTGCCTCCGAGCAGGAAGCCGATGCCCAGGACCAGCACCTCGATGCTGGTCCGGACCAGCCGGATCGACAGCCGCGGCCACCGGCGCGCGATCCCGGTCATCAGCCCGTCGCGGGGGCCCGGGCCGAAGCGGGCACCGAGGTACATCGCGGTCGCGACCCCGTTGAGCGCGATCCCCACCACCAGGAACGTGATCCGCATCGCCATCGATTCGCCCGGTGCGAGCAGGGCCAGCGTGCCGTCGGCGACGAAGCCGATCACCACCAGGTTGGCGATCGTGCCGAAGCCCGGGCGCTGGCGCAGCGGGATCCAGAGCAGCAGGACCGGAACGCCGGTGAGCAGCACCACCCAGCCGAAGCTGATCCCGGTGGCCTTCGACACACCCTGGTGGAAAACGTCCCACGGGTTCAGCCCGAGGCTGCTCTCCACCATGAAAGCCATGCTCACGCCGTACAGGACCAGGCCGGCGAAGAGCTGGGTGGCGCGGCGGGGGAGCCGGATGTCGGTGGGAACGAGGTTGCTCAGGCGACGCATAGGTGCCACTCTGAAGGCCAATTGGCTCGGCACAAAGAGCCAATTTCCGGGAGGTGGCTATGACGACGTCGGTTCGAGGGGGCCAATTGGCTCGCCTCCTGGGTCAGTGGCACTCGCTGCCCGGACGGCATCGCAGCCCGGACTACGCCGCGCTGGCCGGGGCGATCCGGGGGTTGCTCACCGACGGCCGGCTACCGCTGGGCGTGCGGTTGCCCGCCGAACGGGAGCTGGCCGAGGCGCTCGCCATCAGCCGGACCACCATCACCGCCGCGTACCGCTCGCTCCGCGAGACCGGCCACCTGACCAGCCGGCGCGGCGCCGGGAGCTGGACCACCCTGCCGAACGGTCACCGGGTCGCCTCCTCCGGGTTGTGGACCCCGGACGACGACATGGACATGATCGACCTCGGCGTGGCCGCGTCCGCCGCGCCCGTCGAGCTGGTGCCCGCGGCCCGCGCCGCCGCCGACGACCTGCCGCGCTTTCTGGGCAGCGCCGGCTATCACCCGACCGGCCTGATGGACCTGCGCGAGGTGGTCGCGGCCGGATACACCGCCCGTGGCGTGCCCACCAGCCCGGAGCAGATCCTCATCACCAGCGGCACGCAGCAGGCCCTCGACCTGGTGCTGCGCCTGTCCGTCCCGGCCGGCGCCGCGGTGCTGGTCGAGTCGCCGACCTATCCGAACGCCCTCGCCGCCCTCTCCGCGCGCCGGGCCCGGATCACCACCCACGGCCTGGACGCGGCCGCCGGCTGGGACGGCGAGATGCTGCTCGGCGCCCTGCGCCAGACCCGTCCCCGGCTGGCATACGTCATTCCGGAGTTCCAGAACCCGACCGGCCACCTGATGCCCGCCGAGCTCCGCGAACGCCTCGTCGCCGCCGCCCACGCCACCGGCACCGAACTGGTCGTCGACGAGTCCTTCGTGGACCTGCCGCTGGACGGCACGGCGATGCCGCCGCCGGTCGCCGTCTTCGACCGGCACTCCCGGGTCGTCTCGATCGGCGGCATGAGCAAGGCGTACTGGGGTGGCCTGCGGATCGGCTGGGTCCGCGCCTCCGCCCCGCTCGTGCAGCGGCTCGCGGCCCTGCGCGTCGGCGTCGACATGGCCAGCCCGGTGCTCGAACAGCTCGTCGCGTGCCACCTGCTGCGCGACGCCGAGACGATCGTCGCGGCCCGCCGCGCGCAGCTCTCGTTCCGCCGGGACGCGCTGGTCGCGGCGCTGGGCGAATATCTGCCGGAGTGGCGGTTCACCGTCCCGGCCGGCGGCGTGACGCTCTGGGCCGAGCTGGACGGGCCGATCTCCAGCGCCCTGTCCCGCGCGGCCGAGGACGTCGGCGTGCGGCTCGCCCCCGGCCCGCGGTTCGGCCTCGACGGCACCCTCGAACGTTTCATCCGGCTGCCGTTCACGCTGGCGGCCGACGATCTCACGGAAGCGATCCGCCGGATCGCGTCGGTCCGCCACGACCTGGACCGCGCCACCCGGCCGGCCTGGCGAACGCCCACCGTCATCGCCTGAGGCGCCCGGGCTCGAGCCCGCCGTCAGCCGCCGAGCAGGGTCACTTCCATAGCGCCCAGGTCGGCCGGGTCGGCGATCAGGTCGATGCCGGTGATCCGGCCGCCGGCGAGGGTGAAGGCGAACGCCACCCGCGGCGTGCCGCCGGGCGCCCAGACCAGGCCGGCCTCGCCGTCCAGCAACGCCACCTCGGCGTGCCTCGCCCGGCCCGAGAAGGTCTCGGCCGCCGCGTTCGCCCCGCGGACCAGCTCGTTCGCCCCGGTGCGGACCGCCGCGGCGTCCGCGCGGACCACGACCTCCGGGTCGAGCAGGGCGAGCAGCGCAGCGAAGTCACCGCCGCGGGCGGCGGCCAGAAAAGCCTCGACCACGGTACGGCTGCGAGCGCGATCCTCCTCCGCCTCGCGGCCCTGCACCTTGCGCCGGGCCCGGCTGGCCAGTTGCCGGGCCGCGGCCGGTGAGCACCCGGCGATCTCGGCGATCTGCGGGAACGGCACGGCGAACAGGTCATGCAGGACGAAGGCCAGCCGCTCCCCGGGCGCGAGAGTGTCCAGCACGAGCAGCAGCGCCGGGCCGATCGCGTCCGACAGCAGCGCCTCGTTCTCCGGTTGGGTTTCCGCGGCGGCCGGCGCCTCGGGCAGGTCCGCGATGTCCTCGCGGCGGGCGGCCCGGGAGCGCAGCATGTCGAGGCAGACCCGGGAGACCACGGTGGTGAGCCAGCCGGTCAGGTTGGTGACCGCCGAGGTGTCGCTGCGGCTCAGCCGCAACCAGGCCTCCTGCACCGCGTCGTCAGCCTCGGCGGCCGAACCGAGCATCCGCTGGGCGACGGCCCGCAGATGCGGCCGGTCGGCCTCGAAGCGCCGCGCCAACTGGTCCATCTCGCTCACCTGTCACACCTCCGCGTCGGCATCCGTCATCACCTTGACGGACCACGGCGGCCCGTTGTGACGCTCACGGAAGGAACCACACCATGACAACCTCCGGCATCGGCACCATCGTCATCCCGGTCAGCGACCTCACCGCGGCGAAGGCACTCTACGGCGCCCTGCTCGGCGTGGCACCGGACGTGGACCAGCCCTACTATGTCGGCTACACCGCCGGCGGCCAGCACGTCGGCCTGGACCCGCAGGGTCACGCGCGGGGCCTGACCGGCCCGGTGATGTACTGGCACGTGGCCGACATCAAAATGGCCCTGGACGAGCTGCTGGCGGCGGGGGCCGAGGAAGTGCAGGGGGTCAAGGACGTGGGCGACGGCAAACTGATCGCGACGGTACGCGACAGGGACGGCGCCACTCTGGGCCTCCTCCAGCCGGCATGACCCACCCCGGCCCCCGCCCGCCGGCGGACCGCAAAGCGGACGTCCTGGCCAAACTGACCGCCGCCGTCCCGGACGTGTGGGTGGCGACCGCGGCTGCGGACACCCCCTACCTGGTGCCGCTGACGATGGCCTGGCTGCGCGAACGGATCGTGCTGGCCACGGACGCCAAGTCGCGGACGGCCGCGAACCTGACGGCGACGGGCGTCGCGCGGATCGCGCTGGGCGCGACCCGGGACGTGGTGATGATCGACGCGGTGCTGGGGGAGACCTTCCCGGTGGCGCAAGCGCCGGCCTGGGTGGCGGAGGGCTACGCGAACGGCACCGACTGGGACCCACGGCAGGCCGGCGGCACGTACGTCTACCTGATCCTGCGCCCTGACCGCGTCCAGGCCTGGCGAGAAGTGAACGAGATCGCGGACCGAACCCTGATGCGAAACGGCACCTGGCTCCACTGATCAGAACCAGCCGCCGGGGTAAAGCGCGAGCGCCGCGATCGGAGATCGCGGCGCTCGTTCTGGTGAGCACGGACCTGGCAGGGTGAGGGCGGCCGTTCATGAGCCGCCAGGCGATTGGCTGCCCTCGCCCGGTCCCCGCGGGAGCGACGGTCTGCACCCCGCACGGACCGTGGCAAGGAAGCCCTTGACCTTGACGCCCTTGATCTTGATGCTGGCTACATCTGCACGAGGCTTCCCGCATACATCTTGTCGATCTGACCGGCGAAGTTGGTCTCCACGCTGCGCCGCTTGATCTTCATCGACGGCGTGATCTCGCCGTTCTCGATGCTCAGGTCGCGGGGCAGGATGGCGAACTTCTTGACCGTCTCCCAGCGGTTCAGCTTGCCGTTGAGTTCCTCGATGTAGTCAGTGATCAGCTTCTCGGTCTCCGGCGCCGCCAGGATCTCCTGGTAGGACTTGCCGGCCAGCGGGCCGCCCGCCGCCCAGGCCGTGATCGCGTCCTCGTCCAGCGAGATCAGCATCGTCACGAAGTTGCGGCCCTGGCCCACGACGACCGCCTGCGACGTGTACGGGCAGACGGCCTTGAACATGCCCTCGATCGCCGACGGGGCGATGTATTTGCCGCCGGAGGTCTTGACCAGGTCCTTCTTGCGGTCGGTGATTTTCAGGTAGCCGTCGCTGTCCAGCTCGCCGATGTCGCCGGTGCGGAAGAAGCCGTCCTCGGTGAACGACTCCTCCGTCTCCTTCGGCAGGTTGTGGTAGCCGCGCATGACCGGGGCGCCGCGCAGCAGGATCTCGCCGTCGGTGTCGATGCGGCATTCCAGGTCGCCCAGCGGCCGGCCGACCGAGCCGATCTTGAACCCGTCCAGCGTGTTGACGAAGTTGGCCGCGCTCGACTCGGTCAGGCCGTAGCCCTCGAAGATCGGCAGGTTCGCGGCGGCGAAGAACTCCGCGATGTCGCGGCTCAGCGGGGCCGCGCCGGAGACCAGCACCCGCAGCCGGCCGCCGAGGCGCTGCTGCAGCTTGCTGAAGACCAGCTTCTCGGCGACCGCGTACTTGGCCTTCAGCACCCCGCCGACCGGCTTGCCGGCCTGCTCGAGGGCGACCTTCTCCTTGCCGACGCCGACCGCCCAGCTGAAGATCTTGGCCTTCGCGCCGCCGGCGCTGAGCGCGGTGGTCACCGTCTTGTTGTAGACCTTCTCGAAGATGCGGGGCGCCGCGCACATCAGCGTCGGCTGCACCACCGCGAGCATCTCCACCAGCTTTTCGACCCGGCCGTCGACGTAGGTCGGCACGCCCACGTGCAGGATGCCGCAGAGCAGCGTCTTGCCGAACGAGTGTGACAGCGGCAGCCAGAGATATTGCAGGTCGGTCGACTCGAACAGGCCGAGGCCGGCCTGCGCCACGCCCTCCCAGGTCCAGCCGCGGTGCAGCAGCTGCACGCCCTTGGGCCGGCCGGTCGTGCCGGAGGTGTAGATCAGGGTCGCCACGTTGTCGGGGCCGATGCCCTCGACGATCTTGTCGACCAGGTCGGGCTGGGCGGCGAGCGCGGCGCGGCCCCGCTCCTCCAGATCGGCCAGGGTGAGCTGCGGCGGGGTGGCGTTCGCGTCGGCCAGGCCGTCGATCAGCACCACGTGGGTGACCGAGGTGTCCGCGCCGGCCAGCTTGAGTGCCTGTTTCGGGTCTTCCGCCACCAGCACCTTGGAACCTGAGTCGGCCACGATGAAGGCCGCGTCCTCGGGCTCGGTGGTCGGGTAGACCGTGGTTGTCGCCGCACCGGCGCAGTTGATGCCGAGGTCGACCAGCACCCACTCCAGGCGGGTGCCGGACAGGATCGAGACCCTGTCCTCGAGACCGACGCCGAGCCCGGCCAGGCCGGCGGCGATCGCAGTCGCGCGCTCGCCGACCTGGGACCAGGTCAGCCACGTGATCGCGGTGTCATCTGCGGTCGGTGTGGCGAACGCTCGACCATTCGGGGTGGCCCGCACACGCTGCAGGAACATGTCCGGGATTGACCGGTAGGGAACCTCGAGAGCCATCGGGCGCCGCCTCTTTGCGTCTATGGGGCTATGGGGGGAAATCGTGAGTGACAGTTGTGTTACCGCAGAGTATTGCCCCGAGGTCGCGAGGGCCAGAGTGCCTCGCGATGATCTTCTGCCATTCGCGGGTTGACCTGCACTCCGATCCTAACCGTCGAGCGGCGCCACCGGCAGTGCCACGGTCGGCGTGGCACTGCCCGCGCAGGTCAAGGTTCTGCACATTCGCTGATATGGCCCAATCGATATAGAGGACCTTTAATGCTTTGCCCCTAGCCTCAGCGCAACGGACCGGCGCGGGCCACGAGCCCGGGACCAGGGTCCGCAGGCGCGAGAGAGGAAGAGCATGGCGATTCGACGTCCCAGAAACGGCCGCTTCCTGGCCATGAGCGTGCTCGTCGTGGCGGCGACGACGGCCGCGACGGTGACCCCGGCGGCGGCTGCCCCGGCCACCGGCCAGATCCGGCTCGCCGGTACGGCCGACGCGGTGGCCGGCAGCTACATCGTGGTTCTCAAGGACAGTGCGCTCGGCACGAAGGCCGGCCGAGTCGCGGCCGTCGGCGACAAGTCGTCCAGTCTGGCCCGCGGCTACGGCGCGCAGGTGCGGCAGACGTTCGGCTCGGCGCTCAACGGCTTCGAGGCCGCCATGAACGAGACCGCGGCCAAGCGGCTCGCGGCCGACCCGAGCGTGGCCTACGTGGAGCAGAACCAGCGGGTCTCGTTGCTCGCCACCCAGTCCGGCGCCACCTGGGGCATCGACCGGATCGACCAGCGGAACCTCCCGCTGAGCACCACGTACACCTACAACACCACCGCGAGCGCCGTGACGGCGTACATCATCGACACCGGCATCAAGTACAGCCACAGCGACTTCGGCGGCCGGGCCACGTTCGGCTATGACGCCGTCGGCAGCGGCGGTGTGGACTGCAACGGCCACGGCACGCACGTCGCGGGCACGGTCGGCGGCACCGCGTACGGCGTCGCGAAGGCGGTCAAGCTCGTCGGCGTCCGGGTGCTCAACTGCGCCGGCAGCGGCACCAACGCGGGCGTCATCGCCGGCGTCAACTGGGTCACCCAGAACGCCAAGAAGCCGGCCGTGGCGAACATGAGCCTCGGCGGCGGCGTCAGCACCGCGCTCGACAACGCCGTCGCGAGCTCGATCACCTCGGGTGTCACCTACGCCCTGGCGGCCGGCAACTCGACCGCGAACGCCTGCAACTCCTCGCCGTCGCGGGTCGCCTCGGCCATCACGGTCGGCGCCACCACCAGCACCGACGCCAAGGCCTCGTACTCCAACTACGGCACCTGCCTGGACATCTTCGCGCCGGGCTCGTCCATCAAGTCGGACTGGTACTCCAGCGACACCGCCACCAACACGATCAGCGGCACGTCGATGGCGTCCCCGCACGTGGCGGGTGCCGCGGCCCTGGTGCTGGCGGCCAACCCGTCCTTCACCCCGGCCCAGGTGCGCGACAACCTGGTCAACAACTCCACCCCCAACAAGGTGACCAGCCCCGGCACCGGTTCGCCGAACCGGCTGCTCTACGTCGGCTCCTGATCCGGCCGAACGCGACGGAGCCCCGGACCGGTCGGTCCGGGGCTCCACGTTTCGCGGTACGGAGATCAGTCGTCCGACCCGTTGTCGTCGCTGTCGTCGTTGTCGTCGTGGTCGTCCGCGTCGTCGTCCCGATCGTCGGCCGTGTCACGCTCGCTCTGGTGCCCGAGCACCTCGCCCGACGCCCGGTCCACGTCCATGTCGTGCTCGACGTCGCCGACCTGCACCTCGACGTCCCAGACCGCGCGGCCGTGCTCGGTCTCCCGCTCGATGTCGGTCACCTGGCCGCCGCCGGCGGCCTTGATCGCGATCGCCTTCGCGGCGTCCAGGCTGATCGCGTCGGCCGAAGCGGCCGAGGACGGTGCCGACGAGGGAGCCGAAGGAGTGGACTCCGAGGCGGCGGGTGCGGGGGAGGCAGTGGTGTCGCTTCCCGCCGCCAGGGCCGTGCCGCCGATGGCGAGCGCGGCGACCGCGCCGGCGGTGATGGCGGAAGCGGTACGAAGCCTGATCATGAAAACCTCCGGTGTCTGCGGTACGGAACACCCACAGGTTCGCGCTCGGCGGGCTATGGCCGCGCTGTGTGATCGCTAAGACCGGGTTAAGGCGGCGGCCAGCTCCAGGCGCACCTCGGCACCGCCGCCCGGTGCCGCCCCGACGTGCAGCGCGCCGCCACCGGCCTCGGCCGCCCGCCGGGCGATGTCCAGCCCCAGCCCGGTGGAGCCGCTGCCCGAGGAGCCCCGGCGCGACGCCTCGGCCGGGAAGCCCGGGCCCGAGTCGGTGACCGTCAGCACCGCGCCGCCGCCCGGCCGCGCCGCGAGCGAGACGGCCAGGCCGGTGCCGTCCGGGGTGTGCGCGAAGACGTTGCCCAGCAGCGCGTCCAGCGCCGCCGCCAGGTCGTCGGCCGGCAGCGCCACGGGCAGGGGCGCCGACGGGAGCTCCCGGCGTACCTCCCGGTCGGTGTCCTCGGCCAGCACGGTCCAGAACGCCACCCGGGCCGCGACCACCGCCGTGGCGTCCGCGGCCGGCGCGCGGTCGCCGCCGCGCCGGCGGGCCTGCTGGATCACGGCCGTGACCGCGCGCTCGATGCTGTCCGCGGCGGCGGAGACCCGCGCCGCCTCGTCCTCGTCGCGCAGCGACTCCGCCTCCAGCCGCAGCGCCGTCAGCGGCGTGCGCAGCCGGTGCGACAGGTCCGCGACCTGCTCCCGTTCCTCGCGCAACAGGTCCTGGATGCGCCCGGCGAGATGGTTCAGCGCGGTGGCGACCTCGCGGACCTCGCGCGGGCCGCCCGGCCCGGCCCGGGCGGTCAGCTCGGCGCGGGCCAGCCGGTGCGAGACCGCGGACAGGTCGGCGATCGGCGCCACGATGGACCGGGCCAGCCGGTCCGCCACCACCAGCCCGAGCGCGACCAGGGCCAGCCCCAGCCCGGCGAGCACCAGCCAGGACCGGGCGACCCCGCTGGTCAGCCGGTCGGCGGGCACGACGGTACGCAGCACGTAGGTCTTGCCGCCGCTGAGCACCGGCACCACGATCTCCCGGCCGGCGTCGGTGTCCACGGTGAACGACCGGGCGGTCAGCTGCGCCAGCCGGACGGCCGGGGTGCGCTCGGCGGCCTGGCCCAGCACCGGCCCGTCCGGTGGGAACACGCTGACCGGCAGCGGCAGCCCCTCCACGGTCAGCGCGAGGGAAGCGGGGTCGCTGGTGCCGATCTGCGGCACGATCGCCTGCAGCACGTCGTCGGCCCGGCCGACCGCCCGGTCCTCGGTGACCTGGCGGATCAGCAGCGCGAGCGGCACCAGGAACGCGATCAGCACCAGGCAGGTGGTGGCCGCCACGAGCAGGATCAACCGGCGCCTCATGCCGGGCCGCTCATGTCGCGGACTCGCACGGGTTCTCCGCCGCGGGTTGGCTCAGCCGCACGCCCACCCCGCGGACGGTGTGCAGGTAGCGCGGCTCCTGCGCGGTCTCGCCGAGCTTGCGGCGCAGCCACGACAGGTGCACGTCGACGGTCTTGTCCGCGCCGCCGTACGGGATCTGCCACACCTCGCTGAGCAGTTCCCGCTTGCTCACCACCTGCCCGGCCCGGTTGGCCAGGTGGTGCAGCAGGTCGAACTCGCGGGGCGTCAGGTCCAGCTCGGCGCCGTCCAGGGTGGCCGTGCGTGCGCCCGCGTCGATGCGCAGCCCGCCGACCGTCAACGCCACCGGGTCGGTGCCGGCCGCCCCGCCGCGGCGCAGCACCGCGCGCACCCGGGCGTCGAGCTGCGCGGCCGTGAACGGCTTGACGATGTAGTCGTCGGCGCCCGCGTCGAGCACCCGGACGATCTCCTGCTCGTCGTCGCGGGCGGTCGCCACGATGACCGGCATCGTGCTCACCGCGCGCAGCATCCGCAGCAGCTCCCGGCCGTCCAGGTCGGGCAGGCCGAGGTCGAGGACGATCAGGTCGGGGCGCTCGGCCAGGGCGGTCTGCAGGCCGTCCATCGCGGTGTGCGAGGCGGCCACGGCGTGGCCGCGCTCGCGCAGGGCGCGCAGCAGGGAGGTACGGATCGCCGGATCGTCCTCGATCAGCAGAAGGTGGGCCACGCTGCACGGTAACCCGGCCCCCGGTACGCGGCAGCGCTCTTAACCCTCTCTTAGCGTCCCCGGGGGCCGGCCTTAGGACAGCGCCGGGCATAGTCGATCGGGTGAATCGTCGAACCCTGCTGGTGGCCGCCGGCTGGCTCGGCGCGGCGGTGCTCGCCGTGCTGGTCGGCCTCGGCGCGATCAGCGTCATCGGCAACGGTCTCACCTCGCCGGAGACCCGCCCGCTGAGCGCCGCCGAGGTGGCGGACGAGCTGGCCCGGCAGATCACCGGGTCGCCGTCGGCATCGGCGGGCACGGGGGCACGGCCGTCGTCGCCGCCGGCGCCGGCCACCACCGCGGCCACCCGGACCTTTCCCACCCGGGCCGGCACGGTCGTCGGCCGGTGCGCCGGCACCCGGCCCGAGGTGGTGAGCATGTCGCCGCGGCAGGGCTACGAGCTGCACGAGCAGGATCGGGGCCCGCAGGAGGACGACGCCGAGGGCGAATTCCGCGGCCTGGGCGACCGCGCCGACCGGGTCAAGTTCGAGATCGTCTGCCCCGGCGGCGTGCCCACGCTGGTCGAGGACCACGACGACTGACCGTTGTGCTGTCAGGCCCGGTAGACCGACACGTGGTCGGTGCTGGCCGCCTCGAACGGGCGCCGGTGCCAGTCGGCGTAACGGGCCTCGAACCGCAGGCCGGCCCGGGCGGCGAGCCGGTCGATCTGCTCCGGCCACAGATACCGCATGCCGGACGGCTGGGGCCGCACCCCGGCGGCGGTGAAGTCCGGCCACTGCCGGACGAACGTCTCCGCGGCCCGGTCGTGGCGGTGCGGCCGGAACGGCCCCTCGTCCGCGGCCGCCGCCCGGACCTGCGGGTGCTGCGCGTCGCGTTCGAAGCCGGCCGGGTCCGGCACGAAGGCCTCGATGACGAACGCGCCGCCGGCGGCCAGCACCCGGGCGACGTCGCGGAAGCACGCCGCCTGGCGCTCGGCGTCGACGATCGTGGACAGGGTGTTGTAGACGACGTAGACCAGCGGGAACCGGCCCCGGACGGCGAGGTCCGAGATGTCGCCGACGACCACCGGGATGTCCGCCCCGCCGGGCCGGGCGCGCATCTTCGCCACCAGTTCCGGCGAGCCCTCGACGCCCTCCACCCGCAGGCCGCGGGCCGCCAGGGGCACCGCGACCCGGCCCGTACCGATGGCGAGCTCCAGCACCGGGCCGCCGCCGGCGAGTCCGGCCAGGAAGTCCACCGCCGGGTTCGACATGTCCGTCAGGACAGCAGAGGCTCCGGCCGGGCGGCAAGTACTTTAGCGTCGGTGCCAAGACGATCGGGATCGAGGAACGGGAGTATCTCGTGCATACCACCCAGCTGGGCGACGACCTGACGGTGAGCGCCCTCGGCTACGGGGCCATGGGCCTCGCCGAGGTCTACGGCCCGGCGCAGGACACCGAGTCGCTGGCCACCCTGCACCACGCGGTGGACGTCGGCGTCACCTTTCTCGACACCGCCGACCTCTACGGCGCCGGCAGCAACGAGCGCCTGCTGGCCCGGCTGCTGGCCGACCGGCGCGACGAGGTCACCCTGGCCACCAAGTTCGGCATCACCGCCCGGGACGGCGACCTGAGCACCACGGCGACCCGGGGCGACGCCGGCTACGTCCGGCAGGCCTGCGACGCGAGCCTGGGCCGGCTCGGCGTCGACGTCATCGACCTCTACTACCTGCACCGGCGCGACCTCCGGGTGCCGATCGAGGAGACCGTCGGCGCGATGGCCGAGCTGGTCCGCGCCGGCAAGGTCCGGCACCTGGGCCTGTCCGAGGTGACCGCGGCCGAGCTGCGCCAGGCGTACGCGGTGCACCCGATCGCCGCCGTGCAGAGCGAGTGGTCGCTGTGGAGCCGCGACGTCGAACGGGCCGTGGTGCCGGCCGCCGCGGCGCTCGGGGTGGGCTTCGTGCCGTACTCGCCGCTGGGCCGCGGCTTCCTCACCGGCACCCTCGATCAGGCCGCGATCGCCGGCGACTGGCGGTCCGGGCTGTCCCGCTTCTCCGGCGCCGCGTTCGACCGCAACCAGGCCGTGGTCTCCGGGGTGCGCGGGGTGGCCGCCGAGGTGGGCGCGACCCCGGCTCAGGTGGCGCTGGCCTGGCTGCGTGTCCGGGGCACCGAGCTGGGGCTGCCGGTGGTGCCGATACCCGGCACGCGGCGCGCCGCCCGGGTCGACGAGAACGTCGCGAGCCTCGGCGTGGCCCTGGACGCGGGCCAGCTCAAGCTGCTCGACGACCTGGCCGCCGCGGTGGTCGGCCCGCGCTCGGACCACAGCGATCCGAACTGGGTCTCCGCCACCCGGGAATAGGCCGGCCGCTTCACATCCCGATCTGGGCGGTCGTCAGCTTCGCGACGGCCGCCGGATCGCCGGTGACGTCGACCTCGGCCACCCGCTGCCGGCCGGAGACGAACAGCGCCAGCTCGCCCGGATCGCCGGTGAGCGTGGCGCGGGGCTCGCCGTCGCCGAGCCGGAGCGTGCCGAAGCCGGCGGCCTCGACGAGCACCGGGAAGCCGATCTTGCGCAGGACCAGCCGGGCGGTGAGCCTGGTGGTCCGCCAGATCGCCTGCTGCTCGTCCGGGTGCAGGTCGCGCGGTGCGTATCCGGGCGTGGCGCGCCGGACGTCCTCGTGGTGGATGAAGAACTCGACGGTGTTGGTCAGCGCGTCGGTCAGCGGGTTGCTGATCGGGCTCCACCAGGGCGGGGTGCGCAGCTGGCGGATCAGCTCCGGGTACGGCTGGGACAGCTTGGCCAGCCGCACGTGCTCGCCGTGCCCGGCCAGCGGCGGGATCACCGAGCCGATCATGGCGTCCGGCCGCCGCTCGCGGACGACCAGGTGCGCCGCGAGGTCGCGGGTGGTCCAGCCGGCACACACCGTCGCCAGCTCCGGGCCCACGTGGTGCAGCAGGTCGGCGAGCTGCCGGCGTTCCCCGCGCGCGAAGTCGGTCATTAATCGATGGTAGGCCCCGCGGGCTGCGGCGGAGCCGGGGCTGCGGCGCGGTGTGCTTGTTGACACAATGTAAACCTGTGGCGTTTCGCGGAGGGTTCGGCAGGATGGACCGGTAAGGCCGGGACCCCCGGCGTGGACTTACCGCTGGGCGGAGATCCTTGACCACGAGGGCCAGTCGCGACGTGCTCGGCCGGGGCCTGCGCGTGCTCGGCAGGGCAATCCGCACCGAACCCCGTCTCTTCATCGTCGGCACGGTCGGCAGCAGCCTGTTCGGCCTGCTCGTCATCGCGAATTCATACGTGGTGGGCGGGGTGATCGGCGACGTCGTCGTGCCCGCGTTCGCCGAGCAGCGGGCCGGCGCGGGCGAGCTCGCCCTGATCGCCGCCGTGTTCATCGGCATCGCGGTGCTGCGGGTGGCCAGCATCTTCGGCCGCCGCCTCGGCGCCGGCTACATGCAGTTCCGGCTGCAGGCCCGCTACCGGCGCGCGGTGACCCGGCGCTACCTGGCGCTGCCGCCCGCCTGGCACCAGCGGCACGCCACCGGCACGCTGCTGTCCAACGCCAATTCCGACGTCGAGGCCGCGTTCGTGCCGATCGCGCCGCTGCCGTTCGCGGTCGGCACGATCGTGATGATCGCCGCGGCCCTGGTCTCGCTGTTCCTCACCGACTGGGTCCTCGCCCTGGTCGGCGTCGTCCTCTTCCCGGCCCTGTTCGGCCTCAACCTGGTCTATTCGCGGCGGATGTCGCCCCGGCAGATCCGCGCCCAGCAGCTGCGCGCCAAGGTCAGCGCGGTCGCGCACGAGAGCTTCGACGGCGCGCTGGTGGTCAAGACCATGGGCCGCGAGGCGGCCGAGTCGCGGCGCTTCGCCGTGCACGTCACCGAGCTGCGCGACGCGCTGATCTCGGTCGGCCGGCTCCGCGGCCTGTTCGACCCGCTGATGGACAGCCTGCCCAGCGTCGGCACCCTGGCCGTGCTGATGCTCGGCGCCTGGCGGCTGCAGTCCGGCGCGATCAGCGTCGCCGAGCTGGTCAGCGTCTCGTTCCTGTTCACCGTGCTGGCGTTCCCGGTCCGGGCGATCGGCTGGGTGGTCGCCGAGCTGCCGCGCAGCGTCGCCGGCTGGGAGCGGGTCGAGGCGGTGCTGGGCGCCGACGGCGACCTCGCCTACGGCTCGGCCGAGCCGGCGGGCACCGGGCCCGCGGAGGTCAGCTTCGACCACGTGCACTTCTCGTACGGCGAGGGCACCGAGGTGCTGCACGACGTCACCTTCACCGTCCCCGCCGGCCGGACGGTCGCCCTGGTCGGCGCGACCGGCTCGGGCAAGTCGACGATCGCCTCGCTGGCCGTGCGGCTGGTCGACCCCGACAAGGGCACTGTCTGCCTCGACGGCACCCCGCTGCCCGAGCTGAGCGTGCCGGCGCTGGCGTCGGCGGCGGCGCTCGTGCCGCAGGTGCCGTTCGTCTTCGACGACACCGTGCGCGGCAACGTGACCCTGGAGCGGGCCGGCCTGGACGACGACGCCGCCTGGTCCGCGCTGCGCCTGGCCCAGGCCGAGGGCTTCGTCGGCAACCTCGCCGACGGCCTGGACACCGCGGTCGGCGAGCGTGGCACGTCGCTCTCCGGCGGGCAGCGCCAGCGGCTCACCCTGGCCCGGGCGCTGGCCGGGCAGCCGCGGTTGCTCGTCCTCGACGACGCCACCAGCGCCGTCGACCCGCGGGTGGAGGCTGCCATCCTGGCCTCGCTGCGCAGGCACGACTCGGGGGCGTCGATCCTGGTCGTCGCCTACCGGCGGGCCACCATCGCGCTCGCCGACCAGGTCGTCTACCTCTGCGATGGCCGGGTGGTGGCCACCGGCACCCACGCCGAGCTGCTCGCCACCGAGCCCGGCTATCTCAATCTGGTCACCGCGTACGAGCAGGCCGAGGCCGCTCGCGAAGAAGACAGCAGGGTTACCGCGTGACTGCCGCCGTCCTGGAGAAAGCCGCCGTCGCGGAGAAGCCCGAAGAAGGCACCCTGGCGACCGTCCGGCGCGGCATCGCGCTCTCGCCCGAGCTGCGGCCCGGGCTGATCGGCACGCTCGCCCTGGCGCTGGTCTCGATGGCCGGCCGGGTCGCCGTGCCGATCGCGGTGCAGCAGGGCATCGACCGCGGCATCCGGGCGCCCGGCGGCCCGGACCTGGGCGTCGTGGCGGTCGTCGTCGGCCTGACCCTGGCCGTCCTGGTGGTCTCCACCGCCTGCGGCTATGCGATGACCCGGCGGCTGTTCACGGTCAGCGAGACCGCGCTGGCCGGGCTGCGCTCGCGCACCTTCCGGCACATCCACGATCTGTCGATGCTGCACCAGCAGTCCGAGCGGCGCGGCTCGCTGGTCTCCCGGGTCACCGGCGACGTCGACCAGATCACCCAGTTCCTGCAGACCGGCGGCGTGATGCTGCTGCTCACCTCCGGGCAGCTGGTGGTCACCACGATCGTCATGTTCGTCTACTCGTGGCAGCTGACCCTGGTGGTGTTCGCCGCGTTCCTGCCGGCCGTGGTGATCATCAGGCTGTTCCAGAGGCGGCTCGCCGGCGTCTACCGGGTCGTGCGCGAGCGCACCGGCACGATGCTCGGCGCGGTCGCCGAGAGCGTGGTCGGCGCGACCGTCATCCGCGCGTACGGGGTGGCCGGGCGGACCGGCAAGCGGCTCGACACCTCCATCGAGAGCCTGCGGGTGGCACAGCAGAAGGCCCTGCGGACCAGCGTGATCAGCTTCTCGACCGGGGAGATCGCGGCCGGGGTGGCGCTGGCCGCCGTGGTGGTCGTGGGCGTGCTGCTCGGCGTCGACGGCGGCCTCACCGTCGGCAAGCTGACCGCGTTCCTGTTCCTGGTCACCCTCTTCATCCAGCCGGTGCAGATCGCCACCGAGGTGCTCAACGAGGCGCAGAACGCGGTCGCCGGGTGGCGCCGGGTGCTCGACGTGCTCGACATCGAGCCGGACGTGGCCGACCCGGAGGCGCGGGGCGTGGAGCTGCCGCCCGGCCCGCTCTCGGTGCGCTTCGCCGACGTGTCATACAACTATCCCGGCGCCCTGTCCAACCACCCCGCCGCCACCCTTGACCGGACTAAAGGCACTCCCTTTGTGCTCGCCGACGTCGATCTGGAGATCGCGGCGAAGACCCGGGTGGCGGTGGTCGGCGAGACCGGCAGCGGCAAGACGACCTTCGCGAAGCTGCTCACCCGGCTGATGGACCCGTCCGGCGGCGAGGTGCTGCTCTCCGGCACGCCGCTGACCTCGGTGCGCTTCGCCTCGCTGCGCTCGCGGGTGGTGATGGTGCCGCAGGACGGCTTCCTGTTCGACGCGACGGTGGCGGAGAACATCCGCTTCGCGGCGCCCGAGCTGTCCGGCGCGGATCTGGAGCTGGCGTTCGTCGAGCTGGGCCTGGCGGACTGGCTCGCCGGGCTGCCGCTCGGGCTGCAGACCTCGGTGGGCGAGCGCGGCGAGGCGCTCAGCGTGGGGGAGCGGCAGCTGGTCGCGCTGGTACGGGCGTACGTGGCGGACCCGGACCTGCTGGTGCTGGACGAGGCGACCAGCGCGGTCGACCCGGCCACCGAGGTGCGCCTGCAGCGCGCGCTCGACACCGTCACCCGGGGCCGCACCACCGTGGCCATCGCCCACCGGCTGTCCACCGCGCAGTCCGCCGACGAGGTGATCGTGGTGGACGCGGGCCGCGTCGTGCAACGCGGCCCGCATGCCACCCTGCTGGAGGACGAGGGCTCGATCTACGCCAAGCTCTACGCCTCCTGGCTGGAACAGACCCGCTGAGTTCGCGACTCAGCGGTCACAAGGCGATCGCCGCGGAGCGGAGCGACGCCATCATTATCGCGCGTAGAACTCGACGACCAGCTGCTCGTCGCAGATCACCGGGACCTCGGCGCGCAGCGGCTTGCGGATCACGATGATGCGAAGCTCCTCGATCGCCGTGGACAGGTACGGCGCCGTCGGGCCGTCCAGGTGCGCACCGGTGGCCGCGATCTGGAACGGCGGCTTCTGCCGGCTGCTCTCGCGCACCTCGACGACCTGGCCCGGCTTGAGCCGGTACGACGGCCGGTCGACCTTCGTGCCGTCCACCGTGAAGTGACCGTGCGCGACGAGCTGGCGGGCCTGGTAGATGGTGCGGGCCAGGCCGGCGCGCTGCACGGTCGCGTCGAGGCGGCTCTCCAGCAGGGCGACCATGTTCTCGCCGGTCTTGCCCTCCTTGCGGTGCGCGTCGTCGTAGGCCTTGCGCATCTGCGCCTCGCTGATGTTGTACTGGTGCCGCAGGCGCTGCTTCTCGAGCAACCGGACCTGGTAGTCCGACGCCTTGCGCCGCCCCCGGCCGTGCATGCCGGGCGGGAACGGCCGCCGCTCGAAATACTTCACGCACTTGCGTGTCAGCGGAATGCCGAGTGCCCGCGACAGCCGGGCCTTGGGTCGGGAGTTGTTCACGGGCGATCTCACTCCAGTTGAGGGGCGCTGTGGTTCAGGTGTGTTGTACGGTTAGGCTCACCTTACTAAGGCAATCCTAACCGGTGCTCGGAGGTACCCGATATGCAGCCCACGCCCGCCGAGGTCGCCCGTACCCTGGCCGCCGGACACCTGCCCGCCACCGCGCACATCGCGTGCCGGCAGGGTCCGTACCCGGTACGGCACGTGACCGACAGCCAGGGCCGGTTGCTGCTGCTGGCCCCTAGCAACGGAGCCCTGACCACCGCGCTGCGCCCCACCGCGGGCAACGACGACACCGCGCTGGTGCTCGACATCAGCGACGTGCCGCCGGTCGCCGGCGCACCCTCGCTGGGCCGGGTGTGGGTGGCCGGCTGGGCCGTCGCGCTCACCGGCGAGCAGGCCCGCGAGGCCGCGCTGGACTACGCCGACACCGACCCGGCGGCCGACCTGCTCGACGTGGGCGACACCCAGGTCCTGCACCGGATGGAGGTCGCCGAGGTCCGCTACGAACGCAACGGCGTGCTGGTGGACATCGACCCCGACGACTACGCGCTGGCGAGCCCGGACCCGCTGCGGACCGTCGAGTTCGACCTGGTCGCCGACCTCGCCGACCACCACGTCGACGAGATGGCCGACTACGTCCGCCGCCAGCTCGGCCCGGCCGCCCGCCCCGGCGACGAGCCCAAGGTCGTGCGCCTGGACCGGTACGGCTTCATGGTCCGCCTCGGCGACCGGGTCGCCCGGCTGGCGTTCCCGCGGCCGGTCGCCGACCGGCACGACCTGGCCCACCTGCTGCACCCGGTGCTGTGCCACCGCTGCACCGGCGAGCGCGAGGCGGCGGCCTAGGCCGTCTCGAAGACCCCCGGCAGGTCGCCCGTCAGGTAGCGCTGCACGGCCGGGCCGATCGCGGCCACCAGCTGCTCGGCCGGGGCGGAGGCCACCGGCTCGACCTTGAGCACGTAGCGGACCATCACCAGCCCGCCGATCTGGGTGGCGACCAGCGCGGCCCGGGTCTGTGCCTGCTTCTCGTCGATGTCCAGCTCCGCGACCGCGCGGCGCAGCACCTGGGTGACGACGAACTCGCGCAGCAGCCGGGCGGTCCACTCGTTGCTCATCGCCGAGCGCAGCAGCCCCACCGCGGCGATGCCGGCCGGCGAGTCCCAGACGCTGATCAGCAGCGCCACGAGCCGCTCGCCGGCCTGCTCGCGGGGCCCGGCCATCGCCTTCGGGACCACCTCGGCGGGGTTGATCGGCAGGTTCATGGTCGCCAGGAAGAGTTTTTCCTTGGTGCCGAAGTAGTGGTGGATCAGCGCCGGGTCGACCCCGGCCACGGCGGCGATGGCCCGCACCGAGGCCTTGTCGTAGCCGACCTCCGCGAAGGCCTTGCGGGCGGATTCCAGGATGGACTGCTTGGTGTCCTGGTTGCCCGGACGCCGCCCGCTACGCCGTACCAAGAACAGCTCCTCGTCAGGGTGTGCGACGCCGCAGCGTCGCGGCGGCCAGGACCAGGGCGACTATCGCCGCGCCGGCCACGACCGTCAGGTCGCGCCACATCGTCGTGGTGGCCTCCGGGTGCGCGCCGACCTGGGCCAGCGCCTCGACCGCGTAGGACAGCGGCAGCACGTCCGCGGCCGCCTGCAGCCAGCCCGCCATCTGCGCCCGCGGCACGAACAGACCGCAGAGCAGCAGTTGGGGGATGACCACTACCGGTAGGAACTGTACGGCCTGGAACTCGGTGCGCGCGAAGGCGCTGCAGAACAGCCCGAGCGCCACCCCGAGCACCGCGTCGACCACGGCGATCAGCACAACCAGCCCGGAAGTGCCGACCGTGTCCAGCCCGAGCACCCAGTACGCCGCCGCGACCGCGACACCGGCCTGCGCCGCCGCGGCCAGGCCGAACGCCAGCCCGTAGCCGAAGAGCAGGTCGAGCTTGCCGAGCGGAGTGGTGAGCAGCCGCTCCAGGGTGCCGGTGGTGCGCTCGCGCAGCATCGCGATGCTGGTCACCAGAAACATGATCACGAACGGGAAGATCCCGAGCATGACCAGCGCGATCCGGTCGAAGGTGCCACCCGCGTCGTCGTACATGAAATAGAGCAGGGTGAGCAGCGCCGCCGGCACGACGACCAGCAACCCGACCGTGCGCCGGTCGTGCCGCAGCTGCCGCAGGATGCGCGCCGCCGTCGAAAGCGTGATCCGGACGTTCATGCCGTGCCTCCCTTTGGCGTGTCCTTCTGGCCCTCGCCTGCGAGGTTGGTGGTCGGTGCGGCTGAGTGCCGCTCGGTGCAGGCGCTCATGCCGTCACCTGTTCGCTGTCGCGGATCAACCGGAGGAAAGCCTCTTCCAGATCCTCGGTGCCGGCTGCCGCGCGGATCGCCGCCGGGGAGTCGTCGCCGATCAGCCGGCCTTCGCGGATGAGCAGCAGCCGGTCGCAGCGCCCTGCCTCGTCCATCACGTGGCTGGAGACCAGCAGCGTCGTGCCCGCCGCGGCGAGGGCGTGGAATTTCGCCCACAGGTCCGCGCGCAGGACCGGATCCTGTCCGACGGTGGGCTCGTCGAGCACCAGCAGCCGGGGCGCGCCGATCATCGCGCAGCCGAGGGAGGCCCGGCTGCGCTGGCCGCCGGAGAGATTGCCGACCAGTTGCCCGGCGGCGCCGGCCAGGCCGACGTCGGCGATCGCCCGGTCCGCGTCGGCCGCGCTCAGGCCGTAGAGGGAGGCGAAATACCGAGCGTTCTCCCGGACGGAGAGGTCGGCGTAGACGCTGGGGGCCTGGGTGACATAGCCCACCGTACGCCGCAGCGCGGGCGCCCCCGCGGCCTCGCCGAGCACGGTGACCGTGCCGGACTTCACGACCTGCACCCCGACGATCGCCCGGATGAGCGTCGTCTTCCCGCTGCCGCTGGGGCCGAGCAGCCCCGTGACGCTGCCGGCCGCGACGGCGCAGCTGATCCCGTGCAACACGCGACGTCTGCCGCGCTCGACCACGAGGCTGTCGACCTCGATGGCGCTGCTCATGGTGCCTCCCCAAGAACTCATCATCTGTTGAGTTCAACGCTAGATGAATTCTGCGGGCCGGGCAATCGAGATTCGCGAAACTGGCACACGGGCATGACAAAAGCCGCGATCCCGCAGCTGACTTCCCTGAAACCGGGGCAGCGGGCGGCGGGCGCCGCCCGCACCTGCGTTCGGGCACCGGTTTCGCGGATCTTGGAGATCTCTGGCGTGTCCGGCGCCCTCGCGTATCAAGGTCGCGACTTTCGGCGGCGATGTGCGCGGTTTGTGGGTTTTGGGTCCGGAGTGTGGGACCGGATGCTCAGGAGGTGGGTAGCAGTGCCCGGCGGGGCTCATCAGTTGGACGTAGGCCCGCACGGTGGGCTTTCGAGTCCGGTCGTGCTCGGGCTCGCGGTGTGGTCAGTTTCCGCGCCCTGGCGCATCGGCGAGCTCCCGCACCGCTCCGGCACAACATTGGCCTGACCCCGAGCTCAGGTGGGCCGGTGTGCTGGCGGACCATGCGGGCTCCTGGCCTGGCACCGGGGTCTTCCGCGGGCCTGAATTTTGGAGGCTCGCTACGTGAAATGCCCGGACCAACGTTCGCCGGTCCGGGCATTTCAGGGTGGAGCACCGAATTACAGGGCCAGGATGCGGTCCAGGAACTCGCGGTAGCCGCGCATCGCCATGCGCATGCTCTCGGTGTCCGGCTTCGCCCCGGCCCGCAGCGGGTCCAGGTCGTCGCGCTCGGCCAGCATCGACTCGGTCAGCTCGTGCACGGCCTCGGTGAGCAGGTCGTGGGCCCGGGTCAGGGCGGCCACCGGGTCGTCGACGAACTGCGCCTTGACCTCGTGCCACTCGGCGCGGAACTGGTCGCTGGCCGACTCCGCCCAGAACGTGATCGAGATGTCGTTCACGTCGCCCGGGCGCAGCGGCGCCTCGGTGGTCTCGGCCCGGTCCAGCCGCCGGCCGGCCGCGGCCTCGGCAGCGTCGTCCGACCGCCGGTCGTCCGCGCCGACGGCCCGCCGGTCGTCCGTACTGGCCAGCCGCCGGTCGTCTGCGCCGACGGACCGCCGGTCGTCTGCGCCGACGGACCGCCGGTCGTCTGCACTGGTCGGCCGCCTGTCGTCCGCGCCGGACGTCCGCCGGTCGTCCGCGCTGGTCGGCCGCCTGTCGTCCACGCCGGACGTCCGCCGGGGAGCGGGCGCCGCCTGCTCGTCGGCGGCCTCGTCATCGCGGCTGCGGCGCCCGGTGGCAGGCGCGCTGACCGGCACGGCGGCGCTGCCCGACGCGCCCGCCCGCGGCCCGGCCGTGGCCCAGCCGGTCGGCTCGAGCCGGGTCGGCTCCAGCCGGGTCGGCGCGGACGAGTCGGCCTTGAGCACGTGCGGCACGGCCGCCGGCGCGGGAGCCGGCGGCGTGCTCACCGGCCGGCCCGGCATCGGCACCGGCACCTGGGCGGATCCGGCTGCGGACGGGGTGGCGCTGACCGGGCGCGCGGCCTGCTGCGGGCGGACGCCCTGCTGCGGGGGCACAGCCTGCTGCGGGGGCACAGCGGACGCGGCCATGCCCGGCGCCGCCTGCTGCGGAGCACCGGCACCGGTCACCGGCGCGGAGCCGGGAGACTGCGGCGCGAACGGTGAGGGCGCGAACGAGGGTCCGGCCGGGCCGTCGTCCTCGGCCGGGGCGAACGGCGACCGCGAGCCGGGTGGCACGTCGTTGCCGGCGGGCGCGAACACCGGGCGGCCGCCCGGTGCGGTGTCCTCGGCCGGGATGAACGCCGAGCGGGGTGACTCCTCGTTGACGGCCGGGATGAACGCCGACCGGGGTGACTCCTCGTTGGCCGCCGGGATGAAGGCGGAACGCGCCGCGTCGTCGCCGGGCTGGGCGAAGGACGCCGAGGGCGACGACGGGAGCGGGTTGTCGCCGCCCGGGGCGAACGGCGAGCGCGAGCCGGGCAGCGGGCCGCTGCCCACCGGCGGCTGTCCGTTGGCGACCGGTGCGCCGCCGTGCCGGGGCCCGGCGTCGCCGTTGCGGTGCCCGTTGGTCTCCACCGGAGGGAAACCGCCCTGGTTGGTCCACCGGGCGCCGTTGCCGCCCAGCAGCGCGTCCGCCGGGCGCCGCGAGCCGAGGGCCACCATCTGGGTGTCGCTGGTCAGCGCCGGGTGTGGCCGGGGCGCGAACGGATTCGGCGACTGTTCGTCGGACTCCTGCTGGTCATCGTGCGGATGGGACTGCTGATCGCTCACCTGCGGGTGCTCCCCGGTCGGGCCGGCGGCGCCGGCTGGCTGGTCGGACGCGTGCGCCGCGGCGCCGGCGGTGGCCTGCGACGCGCCCGGATCCTCATCGGACTGCCGTGGAGCCGGCGCGGGTATCCCGTGCACCGGCCAGAAGCGGGCGAGGCCACGCGACTGCCGGACGTTCTCGGGCTCGGAGGTCGGCTCCATCGGTTCAAGACTCCCGTTCCAGTGGCGGCGCCATCCGCGGGGCGGGCCGGTCGGACGGCGGGCGCGGCACCTGGTAGGCGCAACGCAGGACGACGGTACCGTCCCCGGCCGTCCGGTCACACCCCCGGTGCGGGTCCGTGACCGGATCGTGGGCTATCGGTACGGCCTCGTGGACGCTGTCGCCCGGTGCGGGAGAATGTGACACTGTGCCCGCGACTGACCTTGTGAACGGACCTGTCTCCGCGCTGGATCCGGCGATCGCCGCCCGCCTGCGCCGCACCTCCGACGGCCTGGTGGCCGCGATCGTCCAGGAGGCCGGCACCGGCGACGTGCTGATGCTCGCCTGGATGGACGACGAGGCGCTGCACCGCACGTTGACCACCGGCCGGGCGACCTACTGGTCACGCAGCCGCCGGGAATACTGGGTCAAGGGCGCCACCTCGGGCCACCACCAGTACGTGCGGTCGGTGGCGCTGGACTGCGACGGTGACGCGCTGCTGGTCACGGTCGAGCAGATCGGCGCGGCCTGCCACACCGGCACCCACACCTGCTTCTTCGACGAGCTGCCGGCCAGCACCACGGTCTCGGGTGACCTGCCGGCGACCGCGCCGGGTGCGGGCGCATGACCAGCGGCTCGGTGACCCCCGACGAGGACGGCTTCGTCGCGCAGGCGGCCCGGCGCCGGGTGGTGCCCGTCGTGCGCCGGCTGCTGGCCGACGGCGAGACCCCGATCGGCGTCTACCGCAAACTGGCCGGCGGCCCGGGCACCTTCCTGCTCGAGTCCGCCGAGCAGGGTGCCGGCTCCGCCGCCTGGTCGCGGTATTCGTTCATCGGCGTGCGCAGCGCCGCCACCCTGGTCGAACGCGACGGCGAGGCCGCCTGGCTCGGCAACCCGCCTGCCGGCGTACCCCTGCGGGGTGATCCGGTGGTCGCGCTGCGGGAGACTGTCGCGGCCCTGGCCGCGCCGGTGGGGTCCGGCGACGGCAATGGCCTGCCGCCGGCGCCCGGGGAGCCCGGCGCGGGCGACGACCTGCCGCCGCTGACCGGGGGCATGGTCGGTTACCTCAGCTACGACCTGGTCCGCCGCTTCGAGCGGTTGCCGGCCACCACCACCGACGATGTGCCCCTGCCCGAGCTGGGCATGATGCTCGCCACCGACCTGGTCGTGCTGGATCACTACGACGGCTCGGCGATCCTGGTGGCCAACGCGGTGCTGGATCCGGACGCCTCGGCCGCCGCCGCCCGCGCGGCCTACCACCAGGCGGTCGGCCGGCTCGACGCGATGACCACCGCGCTGTCCCGGCCCACCCCACCGATGATCTCCACGGTCGAGCGGGTGCCGCCCGGTGCGGTGGTCAGCCGCACCGCGCCGGGCGACTACCAGCGGGCGGTCGAGACGGCCAAGGAGGCCATCCGGGCCGGCGAGTGCTTCCAGATCGTCGTCGCCCAGCGCTTCGAGCGCGCCACCGACGCCGACCCGCTCGACGTCTACCGGGTGCTGCGGGCGACGAACCCGAGCCCGTACATGTATCTCCTGCGCTTCGACGACTTCGACATCGTCGGCTCGTCGCCGGAGGCGCATCTGAAGGTCAGCGCCGAGCACGGCGGGGTCCGCCGGGCGCTGCTGCACCCGATCGCCGGCACCCGCTGGCGCGGCGCCACGCCCGAGCAGGACAACGCGCTCGCGGCGGAGCTGCTCGCCGATCCCAAGGAACGCGCCGAGCACGTCATGCTCGTCGACCTGGGCCGCAACGACCTGGGCCGGGTGTGCCGGGCGGGCACCGTCGAGGTGCCGGACTTCGCCCGCATCGAGCGGTACAGCCACGTCATGCACATCGTCTCCACCGTCGTCGGTGAGCTGAGCGCCGACCGCACCGCCTTCGACGCGCTGGCCGCGACGTTCCCGGCCGGGACGCTGTCGGGCGCGCCCAAGGTCCGGGCCATGGAGATCATCGAGAGCCTCGAACCGACCCGCCGCGGCCTGTACGGCGGCACGGTCGGCTACTTCGGCTTCGCCGGCGACATGGACATGGCGATCGCGATCCGCACGGCGCTGATGCGCGGCGGGAAGGCCTACGTGGGTGCCGGCGCCGGCATCGTGGCCGACTCGGACCCGGCGGCCGAGGAGCAGGAGACCCGCAACAAGGCCGCGGCCGTACTGGCGGCGATCGCCGCCGCCGAGACGCTGCGCGCGGCGCGCTGATGACCCCCGGGCGCCGGCTGGCCTACTCGGTGTCGCTCTGCGCCGCGGGCGCCGGCCTGGCCGCCTACGGCGTCACCCGGACCTGGTCGGAGATCGTCACGGCGCGGCCGGGCCTGTCGTCGCTGCGGGACGCCCGGACCGGCGCGGACCTCGAGCCCTGGGTGCTCGGCCTGGCGCTGGTCGCCCTGGCCGGGGCGGGGGCGCTGCTGGCGACCCGCGGCGTGGCCCGCCGGCTGCTCGGCGGGCTGCTGGCCCTGGTCGGCCTCGGGGTCGCGGCCGGAGCGATCGCCGGCCGGGCCGGGCTGGCGGTGGGCGCGGCCGGGGCCGGGGCCACCCTGGGCCCGGTGGCCTGCGTCCTGGGCGGGCTGTGGATCGTGCTCGGTGGCCTGGCGGCGGCCCGTTCCGGCCACGAGTGGCCGGCCATGGGCGCCCGCTACGAACGGCGGGGCGGCGTGGCGACGGCCCCCGACGGGGATCGGGACGCCGACGTGGATCAGCGGGTGGACACCAGGGCGGCCTGGGACGCGCTCGACCGCGGCGACGACCCGACCGCGCGCTGACGGTCGCGCCGCGCCCGCCGGGTGCGGGGCCGGGCGGCCAGCGCCGCGACCATCACGTCCATGTCGGCGCGGGCCTGGGCGCGGGCCCGGTCGGCACAGATCGCCGCCCACGCGTTGCCCTGAGCGGTGCGCACGTTGTCGTCGCCCACCACGCGGCGCTCGACCCCGGCGACCAGATCGGCGGCCGCCGCGATGACGGCCCGGGAGACGGTGACGAAACCAACCTCTGCAGTTGCCATGGTCAACCTCACGAGACTCGTGCCGGGGCCGGCGTTGCTTACGCCGCCGACCAGTCTGCCCGAATCCGATGATGCCGGAGTCGTATTTCCGACTAGTGACGCCACCGTCACCATGATGGGGCATCGGCCGATCATCCAGGGGGTCGCAGGTAGACGCCTGCGGCCTGCGAGGAGGATGTGACAGGAGATACAGTGCGCCACCAGGCTGCGCATTATGCAGGAGCCCATCCCGTGAGGCGCGCCATACCCCGGGGGGCTGGACAAGTCGGCGGCCACCTAGCATCGGGCCGAGGACACCCGGAGAGGGGAGTCATTAGGTGACATCCGATCAGGCGGAAGCCGGCAGTGGCGGACCCGCCGAGCGTGGTGCGGGACCGCAGAACGTGCTCGAGGAGATCCTGGCGGGGGTGCGCGAGGACGTCGCGGCCCGCCAGCAGCAGCTCTCGCTGGAGCAGGTGCGCGACCTCGCCGCGGCGGCGCCGCCGGCGATCGACGCGTACGCGGCCCTGCGCAAGCCCGGCGTGGCGGTGATCGCTGAGGTCAAGCGGTCGTCGCCGTCGAAGGGCGCGCTGGCCGACATTCCCGACCCGGCGGAGCTGGCGGGCGAATACGCGGCGGGCGGCGCGCGGTGCATCAGCGTGCTCACCGAGGGCCGCTGGTTCGGCGGATCGCTGGCCGACCTGGCCGCGGTGCGAGCCGCGGTCAACGTGCCGGTGCTGCGCAAGGACTTCGTGGTCTCCAGCTATCAGGTGCACGAGGCGCGGGCGCACGGCGCCGACCTCGTCCTGCTCATCGTGGCGGCGCTGGAGCAGAACGTGCTCACCGGCCTGCTGGAGCGCATCGAGTCGCTGGGCATGACGGCGCTCGTCGAGGTGCACAACGAGGAGGAGGCCGACCGGGCCCTGGACGCCGGGGCCCAGGTCATCGGCGTCAACGCCCGCGACCTGCGCACCCTCGAGGTGGACCGGTCCGTCTTCGAGCGGATCGCGCCCGGCCTGCCGAACAACGTCGTGAAGATCGCCGAGTCGGGCGTGCGCGGCCCGCACGACCTGATCCGGTACGCGTCGGCCGGCGCGGACGCGGTGCTGGTCGGCGAGGGCCTGGTGACCAAGAAGAGCCCGCGTGACGCGGTCGCCGAGCTGGTCAACGCGGGCAACCACCCGGCGACGCCGCGGCCCGTGCGATGAGCGCTCCGGCGCTGCCGGACCTGGCCGGGCATTTCGGTCGGTACGGCGGCAGGTTCGTGCCCGAGGCCCTGGTCCGGGCGCTCGACGAGCTGGACGCGGCATACCGGGCGGCGAAGGTCGACCCGGTGTTCCAGGAGCGGTTCACCGGCCTGCTGCGCGACTACGCGGGCGTGCCGTCGCTGCTCTACCGCGCCGAGCGGCTGTCCGCGGCGCTCGGCGCCGAGGTGCTGCTCAAGCGCGAGGACCTGAACCACACCGGCGCGCACAAGGTGCGCAACGTGCTGGGCCAGGCCCTGCTCGCCAAGCAGATGGGCAAGCCGCGGGTCATCGCGGAGACCGGCGCCGGCCAGCACGGCGTCGCCAGCGCCACCGCGGCGGCGCTGCTCGACCTCGAGTGCGTCGTCTACATGGGCGAGATGGACACCGAGCGGCAGGCGCTGAACGTGGCGCGGATGCGCATGCTCGGCGCCACGGTCGTGCCCGTGACCAACGGCTCGCGCACGCTCAAGGACGCGCTCAACGAGGCCCTGCGCGACTGGGTCTCCAGCGTCGACACGACCCACTACCTGCTGGGCACGGCCGCCGGCCCGCACCCGTTCCCGGAGATCGTCCGCGACTTCGTCGGCGGCATCGGCATCGAGGCCCGCGCGCAGTGCCTGGAGAAGCTGGGCCGGCTGCCCGACGCGGTGGCGGCCTGCGTGGGCGGCGGCTCGAACGCCATCGGCATCTTCCACGCCTTCGTGCCCGACGAGGACGTGCGGCTGTACGGCTTCGAGGCCGGCGGTGACGGCGTGGAGACCGGCCGGCACGCCGCGTCGATCACCGGCGGCTCGGCGGGCGTGCTGCACGGCGCCCGCACCTACGTCCTGCAGGACGAGGACGGCCAGACGGTCGAGTCGCACTCCATCTCGGCCGGCCTGGACTACCCGGGTGTCGGCCCGGAGCACGCCTGGCTGCACGACACCGGCCGGGCCCGCTACGAGCCGGTGACCGACGCCGAGGCCATGGCGGCGTTCCAACTGCTCTGCCGCACCGAGGGCATCATCCCGGCGATCGAGAGCGCGCACGCGCTGGCCGGCGCCGCCCGGATCGTGCCGGCGCTGACCGCGGAGCTGGGCCGGACGCCGACCATCGTGATCAACCTGTCCGGGCGCGGCGACAAGGACGTGCACACCGCGGGCGCGTACTTCGGCATCCTCGACCAGGTCGAGACCATCGTCCCGGGGGAGAACTCGTGAGCATCGCCGAGACCTTCGGCAAGGCCAAGGCCGAGGGGCGCGCGGTGCTCGTCGGCTGCATGCCGGCCGGCTTCCCGACCGTCGACGAGAGCATCGCCTCGATGGTCGCCATGGCCGAGTCCGGCTGTGACGTCATCGAGGTCGAGCTGCCGTACTCCGACCCGGTCATGGACGGCCCGGTGATCCAGCGGGCCAGCGACATCGCCCTGGCCGGCGGCGTGCGCACCCGGGACACGCTGCGGATCATCGAGGCGGTCGCGAACGCCGGTGCCACCGTCGTGCTGATGACCTACTGGAACCCCGTCGAGCGGTACGGCGTGGACGCGTTCGCCCGCGATCTCGCCGCCGCCGGGGCGACCGGCATGATCACCCCGGACCTGATCCCGGACGAGGCCGCCGAGTGGATCGCCGCCGCCGACCGGTACGCGATCGACCGCACCTTCCTGGTGTCGCCCTCGTCGACCGACGAGCGTCTCGCCATGACCCTCGGCCAGTGCCGGGGCTTCGTCTACGCGACCGCGCTGATGGGCGTCACCGGCGCCCGTACGGCGGTCTCGTCGCAGGCCCCCGAGTTGGTCGCCCGGATCCGCCGGGCCGATCCGGACCTGCCCGTCGGCGTCGGCCTGGGTGTCGGCAACGGCGCGCAGGCGGCCGAGGTGGCCGCGTTCGCCGACGGCGTCATCGTCGGCAGCGCATTGATCCGGTGCGTGCTGGACGCGCCCGACCGGGGCACCGGGCTGGATCGGCTGCGCGCGCTGAGCGCGGAGCTGGCCGAGGGTGTCCGGGGCACCAAACCCTCTTGATGGCGTACGCAGGGATCGGCGGTAGGGTGCGCGCGTGAACTTCGCCGCTATCCCCAGCCCCACGACGTCGGTCTGGCACGTCCTCGGACTGCCGATCCGGGCATACGCACTCTGCATCGTCGCGGGCATCATCGTTGCCGTCCTGGTCATGGAGTACCGGCTGCGCCGCCGCGGTGTCGCACCGTGGGCGTCGCTGGACATGGCCGTCTGGGCCGTGCCCTTCGGCATCGTCGGTGCCCGGATCTATCACGTCGTCACGTCGCCGGGCGACTATTTCGGCGCCGGTGGTGACCCGATCCGGATCTTCCAGATCTGGGAGGGCGGCCTCGGTATCTGGGGTTCCGTCCTCGGCGGCGCGCTCGGTGCCTGGTTCGCCGCCCGCCAGCTCGGCCTGCCGCTGAGCGTCTTCGCCGACGCGCTCGCCCCCGCGCTGCCGCTGGCCCAGGCCGTCGGCCGGATCGGCAACTGGTTCAACAACGAGCTGTACGGCAGCGTCACGACCCTGCCGTGGGGCCTGCGGGTGCACGACATGGACCGGGCCAACCCGGGCCACGCGACCGTCATCGACGGCAAGGCTGTGACCCTGCCCGACCTCTACCATCCGGCCTTCCTCTACGAGCTGGTGTGGAACGTCGGCGTCGCGGGCCTGGTCTTCCTGCTGGACCGCCGGTTCAAGTTCGGCCGCGGCCGGGCGTTCGCGATCTACGTGATGGCCTACACCGTGGGCCGCTTCTGGATCGAGATGCTGCGGGTCGACGAGGCCAACCACCTCTTCGGCGTACGGCTCAACGTCTTCACCTCCGTCGTGGTGTTCCTCGGGGCGCTGATCTACTTCCTGCTGGTCAAGGGCCCCCGCGAGTACGTGGTGCCGATCGACGCGCCGGACACCGCGCCGGAGCCGTCCGCCGAGAGCGACATCTCGCAGGTCGACGTCGGCGGTGCGCAGGCCGCGGCCAAGCCGCCCACGGCCTATCAGGTGGTCAGCGAGGAACGCTTCCACGCGTACGAGCGCACCGGGGTCCTGCCACCCGCCGAGCCGGCCCCGCTCGCCGAAGCCGACGACGCTGGCTCGCCCGAGGCCGGCAAGGTCCCTGCCGCTGCTCCGGCTTCGCCCGCTGCTCCGGCTGCCGCTGCTTCTGCTCCGGCTACCCCCGCTGCCCCGGCTGCCGCTGCTTCTGCTCCGGCCGCCCCCGCTGCTCCGGTTGCTCCCGCCGTCGCGGACAGCTCCGCCAAGTCCGACGCTGCGGACAACACCGACAAGTCCGGCCCATCGGCCGCCGAGCCCGCGGAGACCGACGACAAGTCGTCTGCTTCCGCCTCCGCCGACGAACACTGACGGCCCGGCCTCGGCGGAAGGCGGCGGTGTGCGCACGGCCGTAGTCGTGGGGGCGGGCATGGCGGGGCTGGCCGCCGCCGGCGCGCTGGCCCGCGACGGCTGGCAGGTGACCCTGCTGGAGTCCGGCGAGCGGATCGCCGCGTCCCCGACCGCCCTGGTGCTCTGGCCCAACGGCCGGCGCGCCCTGGACGCCCTGGACCCCGACGGCGGCTGGTCGGCGATCGTGTCGCCGCTGCCGGACGGTGGCGTGCGCCGCCCGGACGGCCAGTGGCTCGTCGCGCCCCGGGCGCGGCCGGGCGCCGGTCCCGCCCCGGCGGTCGTGCACCTCGTGGACCTCTACGACGCGCTGGTGGCCGGGCTCGGTGACCGGGTGGACATCCGAACCGGGGTGGCCGTCACCGGCGTGCGCACCGGGCGCGCCCAGCGGCCGTCCGTGACCGACGGCCGCACCCGCTACGAGGCCGACCTGCTGGTCGCGGCCGACGGCATCGACAGCCCGGTGCGCCGCGCCCTGGCACCGGACGCCACCGCCGTCGGCTCGGGTTTCGCCGCCTGGCAGGCGGTCATCCCCGGCTACCGGGTGCCGGACCTGCCCCCGGACCAGGCGACCGGCGGCGAGACCCTCGGCGCCGGCTACCGCTTCGTCTCCATTCCGCTCGGTGGCCGCGCCGCCGGCCAGGGCGGTGTCTACTGGGTGGCCACGGCGGCCGGGGCCCCGCGCCCGGAGCCGCCCGCGACCCAGCTCGCGCTGCTGCGGCGCTGGTTCGCCGACTGGCACCCGCCGGTCGGTGCGCTGCTCGCCGCGACCCTCCCCGAGGACCTGGTCCCGCAGGAGGTCCGCGAGTTGCGGCCGCTGCCGCGCGCCTACAGCTTCCGATCCGGACCGGGCGGCGTGGTGCTGCTCGGCGACGCCGCCCACGCGATGCCGCACCACCTGGGGCAGGGCGCCTGCCTGGCGTTCGAGGACGCGGCCACGCTGCGGGCGCTGGTCGCCGACGCGCAGCCGGGCCCGGCGCTGGGCGCGGCGGTGGAGGAATACGACCGGGCGCGCCGGCCCCGCACCGCCAGCGTGGTCCGGCAGACCCGGCGGATGTCGGCCGTGGTGCAGGCGCGCGGGCGGCTCGCGCTGCGGGCCCGCAACGCGGCACTGGGCTCGCTGCGGCCCCGGATCCTGGGCCACGCACACGGCCAGACCGCCGACTGGCATCCCCCGGACTGAGCACCGCGGCTGGTGCCGTCGCGGCCTAGAGGACCGCGGCCGATGCCGTCGCGGGTTAGAGGACCGCGGCCGGCTCGGCGATGCAGGCGGTGCCGATGCGGCGGAAGCCGACCTTGGAATAGAGCCGCGCCACGTCGTCGTCGCCCGCGGACAGGAACACCAGATCGCTGCCGTCCATCAGGGTGCGCCGGGCCAGGCTCGCGGTGAGCTGCGACGCGTAGCCGCGGCGCCGGGCCGACGGCAGCGTCGCCACCCCGGCGACCTCGCCGACCACGTCCACCCGCTGGACCGAGCCACAGGCCAGGATCCCGTCGGTGGGTGACTCGACCACGGCGCTGAGGAACCGGCCGGACGCGTGCCGGCGGGTCAGCTCGGTCACGGCCTCGTCGCTCAGCGGCGGCACGGCGTCGCGCTGCGCCGGGCCGGCCACCTCCACCACCAGCGAGCCGCTCTGCACCGTGGTCGCGTTGGCCGGGGCGCCGAAGCCCAGCCGGCCGACCGCGCGGCTGATGCTGATGTCGGCGCCGAAGGTGGTCGAGGCCGGCTCGAGGAAGCGGATGGTGGCGCCGGGCAGCGGCAGGTCCGGCACCAGGGCCGCGTTCTCCAGCACCATCAGCGGCGCGAGCAGCACCCCCAGCCCGGCGGAGCGGGCCACGGCCAGCAGGTCGGGGGTCGTCTCGTGCACCCACTCGAAGGCCTCGGGCACGCCGAGCTCACGTTGCCGCTGCCGCACGGCGGTAACATCGGCGGCGGACGGGGCGCCGGCACCGCCCAGGCGGGGCCGGGCATAGTAGGGCCAGCCCGCGCCATCGCTGACGAAGAGCACGAAACCACCGATCTCCTCCGCGACGGCGGCGTCGCGGGGCACGGCATCGTAGAAACGTTCCAGCCGGGTGAAGACGTCGGTATCCTCTATCGCCACCGCGCGAGACTACCCGTTGGTTCTGCGGCATCTCTCGCCCGGCGGGGACATATCGCCCCAGCCAGCAGCTCCGTGACAATTCCACTGGGGTAAAAGTGTGATCCATCCGCACCTGGCGGAGATCGGTGGCGACTAACGTAGACTCTAGAGACTTTGCAGGGCCGACGTCGTCCCGACCTTGAACGGAAACACCAGTGACGATCGGAGGCCCGGTGGCTTTTCCGCACCCCCGAAGCGACAACCATGACTCTCGTGGTTTGTACGATCCGGCGCAGGAGCACGACGCGTGTGGCGTGGCCTTCGTGGCCGACCTGCACGGTCGGCGCTCCCATGAGGTGGTCGCCAAGGGACTCTCGGCGCTGATCCGGCTCGACCATCGTGGCGCCCGCGGCGCGGAGCACAACACCGGTGACGGCGCCGGCATCATGATCCAGATCCCGGACGCGTTCCTGCGCGCCGCGGTGGAGTTCGACCTGCCGCCCGCCGGCTCGTACGCGACCGGCCTGGTGTTCCTGCCCAACGACCCGGAGGAGGCCGCCCGCTCGGTGGCGGTCTTCGAGAAGTACGCCCTGGTCGAGGGCGGCGACATCCTGGGCTGGCGGGACGTGCCGGTGGACCCGTCCGGGCTGGGCGAGACCGCCGCGGCGGCCCGCCCGCAGATCCGCCAGGTCTTCCTCGCCGCGCATCGGCTCACCGGCGGCAAGTCCGGCCCGGCCGGCGCCCCGCTGTCCGGCCTCGAGCTGGAGCGGGTCGCGTTCTGCGTCCGCAAGCAGGCCGAGCGGGAGAGCTCGCAGCGCGGCGTCGCGGCATACTTCCCGTCGCTGTCGGCGCGCACCATCACGTACAAGGGCATGCTGACCCCCGACCAGCTGCCGGCTTTCTTCCCGGACCTGAGCGACGACCGGGTGGAGAGCGCGATCGCGCTCGTGCACTCCCGGTTCTCGACCAACACGTTCCCGTCCTGGCCGCTCGCCCACCCGTACAGGTTCATCGCGCACAACGGCGAGATCAACACCATCCGTGGCAACAAGAACTGGATGGCCGCCCGGGAGGCCCTGCTCGCCTCGCCGAACGTGCCCGGCAACATCAAGCGGCTGTTCCCGATCTGCACGCCCGAGGCGTCCGACTCGGCGAACTTCGACGCCGTGCTGGAGCTGCTGCACCTGTCCGGGCGCAGCCTGCCGCACGCCGTGCTGATGATGATCCCGGAGGCCTGGGAGAACGACCTGGCCATGGACCCGGCCCGGCGCGCCTTCTACCGCTTCCACGCCAGCCTGATGGAGCCGTGGGACGGCCCGGCCAGCGTGGCGTTCACCGACGGCAGCATCATCGGCGCCGTGCTCGACCGCAACGGCCTGCGCCCCGGCCGCTGGTGGCACACCAGCGACGGCCTGGTCGTGCTGGGCAGCGAGGCCGGCGTGCTCGACCTCGACCCGGCCAC
Source organism: Actinoplanes sp. ATCC 53533 (assembly GCF_003947245.1). Taxonomy (NCBI): domain Bacteria; kingdom Bacillati; phylum Actinomycetota; class Actinomycetes; order Micromonosporales; family Micromonosporaceae; genus Actinoplanes; species Actinoplanes sp. ATCC 53533. Next base: position 49,984 of record NZ_QHHV01000146.1, read on the forward strand.
GGTCATCGCGAAGGGCCGGCTGCAGCCGGGCCGGATGTTCCTGGTCGACACCGAGGCCGGCCGGATCGTGCACGACGACGAGATCAAGGCCGGGCTGGCCGCCGCGCAGCCGTACGACGAGTGGCTGCACGCCGGGCTGATCGACCTGCAGGACCTGCCCGCCCGCGAGCACGTCATCTACACCCACGACTCGGTCATGCGCCGCCAGCAGGTCTTCGGCTATTCCGAGGAGGAGCTGAAGATCCTGGTCGCGCCGATGGCCCGGCTCGGCGCGGAGCCGCTCGGCTCGATGGGCACCGACACGCCGATCTCGCCGCTGTCGACCCGCCCGCGGCTGCTGTTCGACTACTTCCACCAGCTCTTCGCCCAGGTCACCAACCCGCCGCTGGACGCCATCCGCGAGGAGCTGGTGACCAGCCTGTCGATGACCATCGGGCCGGAGGGCAACCTGCTCGACCCGGGACCGGCGAGCTGCCGGCAGATCGTGCTGCCGTACCCGATCCTCGACAACGACGACCTCGCCAAGCTGCTCTCCATCGACGAGGACGGCGACCTGCCGGGCTTCAAGGCGGTCCGGGTCTCGGGCCTCTACCCGCTGCGCGACGGCGCCGACGGCATCAAGGCCCGGCTGACCCAGATCTGCCGGCACGTGTCGGAGGCGATCGAAGACGGCGTGCGCATCCTCGTGCTGTCCGACCGCGACTCCAACGCCGACCTCGCGCCGATCCCGTCGCTGCTGCTCACCGCGGCGGTGCACCAGCACCTGGTGCGCGAGCAGACCCGCACGCAGGTGGCGCTCGTCGTGGAGAGCGGCGACTGCCGGGAGGTGCACCACGCGGCCGTGCTGATCGGGTACGGCGCCGCGGCGGTCAACCCGTACCTGGCGTTCGAGACCGTCGACGACCTCATCGCCACCGGCCCGCTGGCGGGCATGGAGTCGAAGAAGGCAGTCAGCAACTACGTCAAGGCGCTCGGCAAGGGCGTCCTGAAGATCATGTCCAAGATGGGCATCTCCACAGTGTCCTCGTACTGCGGTGCGCAGGTGTTCGAGGCGGTCGGTCTCGACAACAAGCTGCTGCAGCGCTACTTCGCCGGCACGTCCGGGCGCATCGGCGGCTCCGGCCTGGCCGAGATCCACGCGGAGGTCGCGGCGCGGCACGCGAAGGCGTACCCGAAGAACCCGGCCGAGCGCAGCCACCGCCGCCTCGAGGTCGGCGGCGAATACCAGTGGCGCCGCGAGGGCGAGGTCCACCTGTTCAACCCGGAGACCGTCTTCCTGCTGCAGCACGCCACCCGCAGCAAGCAGTACGACGTCTTCAAGCAGTACACGGAGAAGGTCGACGGCCTGGCCGCGGCGGCGGGTTCGCTGCGCGGGCTGTTCCGGTTCCGGGACCGGGTGCCGGTCCCGCTGGAGGAGGTCGAGCCCGCCAGCGAGATCGTCAAGCGGTTCGCCACCGGTGCCATGTCGTACGGCTCCATCTCGGCGGAGTCGCACGAGACGCTCGCCATCGCGATGAACCGCCTCGGCGGCAAGTCCAACACCGGCGAGGGCGGCGAGGACGTCGAGCGCCTGTACGACTCCCAGCGCCGCTCGGCGGTCAAGCAGATCGCCTCCGGCCGCTTCGGCGTGACCAGCGAATATCTGGTCAACGCGGACGACCTGCAGATCAAGATGGCGCAGGGCGCGAAGCCCGGCGAGGGCGGCCAGCTGCCCGGCAACAAGGTGTGGCCGTGGATCGCCAAGACCCGGCACGCCACCCCGGGCGTCGGGCTGATCTCGCCCCCGCCGCACCACGACATCTACTCCATCGAGGACCTGGCGCAGCTCGTCCACGACCTCAAGAACGTCAACCCGGCTGCCCGCGTACACGTGAAGCTGGTCAGTGAGATCGGGGTCGGCACCGTCGCGGCGGGCGTGGCCAAGCTCAAGGCCGACGTCATCCTGATCTCCGGCCACGACGGCGGCACCGGCGCCTCCCCGCTAAATTCGCTCAAGCACGCCGGCTCCCCGTGGGAGCTCGGCCTGGCCGAGGCCCAGCAGACGCTGCTGCTCAACAAGCTGCGCGACCGGGTCACCGTGCAGGTCGACGGCCAGCTCAAGACCGGCCGGGACGTCATCATCGCGGCGCTGCTCGGCGCCGAGGAGTTCGGTTTCGCGACCGCGCCGCTGATCGTCTCGGGCTGCATCATGATGCGGGTCTGCCACCTGGACACCTGCCCGGTCGGCATCGCCACCCAGAACCCGGTGCTGCGCGAGCGGTTCACCGGCAAGCCCGAGTTCGTGGAGAATTTCTTCCTGTTCCTCGCCGAGGAGGTCCGCGGCTACCTGGCCGAGCTGGGCTTCCGCACCATCGACGAGGCGATCGGGCACGCCGAGATCCTCGACGTGGTCCCGGCCGTGACGCACTGGAAGGCCAAGGGCCTGGACCTGGCCCCGGTGCTGTACGTGCCGGAGCTGCCCGAGGGCGCCGCCCGCCGCGGCGTCGTCGCCCAGGACCACGGGCTGGAGAAGGCGCTGGACAACGAGCTCATCGCGCTCGCCGCCCCGGCGCTCGACGAGGGCACCGAGGTCCGCGCCGAGGTGACCGTGCGCAACGACCACCGCAGCGTCGGCGCGATGCTCGGCGGCGAGGTCACCCGCCGCTACGGCGGCAACGGCCTGCCCGACGACACCATCTCGTTTACCCTGCGCGGCACCGGCGGCCAGTCGTTCGGCGCGTTCCTGCCGCGCGGCGTGACCCTGCGGCTGATCGGCGACACCAACGACTACGTCGCGAAGGGCCTCTCCGGCGGCCGGGTGATCGTGCGCCCGGACGAGACCGCGCCGTTCGTCGCGGAAGACAACATCATCGCGGGCAACACCATCCTGTACGGCGCCACCGGCGGCGAGGTGTTCCTGCGCGGCCGCGCGGGTGAGCGCTTCGCGGTCCGCAACTCCGGTGCTGCGGCGGTCGTCGAGGGCGTCGGCGACCACGGCTGCGAGTACATGACCGGCGGCACCGTGGTGGTGCTCGGCACCGTCGGGCGCAACTTCGCCGCCGGCATGAGCGGCGGCACCGCGTTCGTGCACCGCCTGGACGCCGCCCGGATCAACCCCGAGCTGGTCGACCTGACCCCGCTCAACGCCGAGGAGCAGGAGCAGTTGCTCACCCTGGTGCGCAAGCACCTCGCCGAGACGGGCTCCGCCGTGGCGGAACGCCTGCTCGCCGACTGGCCGGCCGCGGTGACCGAGTTCACCGCGGTGGTGCCGCGCGACTACAAGCGCGTGATGGAACTGATCAAGACCGCCGAAGCCGCCGGTCGGAACATCGACGAGGCGGTTATGGGGGTTACCCGTGCCTGATCCCAATGGTTTCCTGCGGTACGAGCGGCAGCTGCCGAAGCGCCGCCCGGTGCCGGTGCGCATCCGCGACTGGCGCGAGGTCTATCCGGCCGCGGGCGACGAGCTCATCCGCGACCAGGCGACCCGGTGCATGGACTGCGGCATCCCGTTCTGTCACGAGGGCTGCCCGCTGGGCAACCGGATCCCGGACTGGAACGACCTGGTCCGCACCGGTGCCTGGGACGCGGCGGCGGAGAGCCTGCACGCCACGAACAACTTCCCGGAGTTCACCGGCCGGCTCTGCCCGGCGCCGTGCGAGGCCGCCTGCGTGCTGGGCATCTCCGACGACCCGGTGACCATCAAGCAGGTCGAGGTGGAGATCGCCAACCACGCGTTCGCCACCGGCCTGCGTCCCCAGCCGCCGGCCACCCAGTCCGGCCGCAGCGTCGCCGTCGTCGGCTCCGGCCCCGCCGGGCTGGCCGCCGCGCAGCAGCTGGCCCGGGCCGGCCACGCGGTCACGGTCTACGAGCGCGACGACAAGATCGGCGGCCTGCTCCGCTACGGCATCCCCGACTTCAAGCTGGAGAAGGCCCGGATCGACGAGCGCCTGGCCCAGATGGCGGCCGAGGGCGTGGTGTTCGAGACCGGCGTCAACGTCGGCGTCGACGTCACCGCCGACGACCTGCGGGAACGCTTCGACGCGGTGCTGCTGACCTGCGGCGCCCTGGCCGGCCGGGACGCGACCGAGACACCCGGGCGGCACCTGAACGGCGTGCACCTGGCCATGGAACACCTGGTCCCGGCCAACCGGGTGGTGTCCGGCCAGCAGGAGAGCACGCCGATCGACGCCGCGGGCAAGCACGTGATGATCATCGGTGGCGGCGACACCGGCGCGGACTGCCTCGGCGTCGCACACCGGCAGGGCGCGGCGGGCGTGATCCAGCTCGACCAGTATCCGCTGCCACCCGCCGACCGGGTCGGCGAGCTGCACCCGTGGCCGACCTGGCCGGTCATCCTGCGCAACTACCCGGCCCACGAGGAGGGCGGCGAACGCGTCTTCGGCGTCGCGGTCCAGGAATTCGTCGACGACGGTACGGGCAGCGTCACGGCGGTGCGCGTCGCCGACGTGGTCGTGGAGCGCGTGAACGGGCGCCGTACCGTCACCGTCCAGGAGGGCTCGGAGCGCGACCTGCCCGCCCAGCTGGTGCTGCTGGCGATCGGCTTCGACGGCACCGAGCCGCAGCCGCTGCTGGAGCAGTTCGGGGTGACCCGCAACGGCCGCGGCTCGGTCGACGCCGGCGACGACTGGCAGACCGGCGCGAAGGGCGTGTTCGTCGCGGGCGACATGCACCGGGGCGCCTCGCTGATCGTCTGGGCGATCGCCGAGGGCCGGGCCGCCGCCGCGGCGATCCACACCTACCTGGGTGGCTTCGGCGAGCTGCCGGCGCCGGTACGCCCGTCGTCGCAGCCGCTGGCCGCGGCCCACTGAGTTCGACTTCGTGCGGAGGGGGCGGGCTTTCGGGTCCGCCCCGCCGTTTGCGCTAGGCCGCCTCGCGCAGGCCGTGCCCCGCGTCTGACTGCGCCGCGAGGTGCAGCAGCCGCTGCCGGGCCGCCGCGCTCTCCAGCGCCTGCTCCCGTTCGGCGCGGTCCAGCACCCGCCGCCGCTTCGTGGCCGACCACCAGAGCCCGCCCGTGCACTCCCGGAACGCCATCGTCACACCTCCAAGACCGCCGCCAAAACAACTGGCTGCTGTCAACACGTGACAACGCGTGCATGGGTTCATTTCGTCTAGCACGGGTTGAGTGCTGCGGCCTACCCCGTCTGCCCGCGAGGGCATGGCAGCGCCCGATAAGCTGACGATGATCGCGGTCGCTGAAGCCCGCCGACGCCGGCCCGGAACCTCGCGGGGCGTCGCCCACTAGCAGTTCATCACCATGACGGGGGTCGGCCATCGGGCCGATCCGAAAGAGAGACTAGCCTGATGGCTGTGACACGCCGCGCAAAGATCGTCTGCACTATGGGTCCCGCCACCGCCTCCCCCGAGCGCATGCTCGGACTGGTCGAGGCCGGCATGGACGTCGCCCGGCTGAACTTCAGCCACGGCAGCCACGAGGACCACCGCCAGATCTACGACATGGTCCGCAACGCCGCCCGGGAAACCGGCCGCGCCGTCGCCGTCCTCGCCGACCTGCAGGGCCCCAAGATCCGGCTCGGCCGCTTCGCCAACGGCCCGCACCTGTGGAACACCGGCGATGTCGTCACCATCACCAGCGACGACATCCTCGGCACCCCCGACCGGGTCAGCTGCACCTACGCCAAGCTGCCCCAGGAGGTCAAGGTCGGCGACCGGCTCCTGATCGACGACGGCAAGGTCGCCGTCGAGGTCTCCGCCGTCGAGGGCAACGACATCCGCTGCCTGGTCATCGAGGGCGGCCCGGTCAGCAACAACAAGGGCGTCTCGCTGCCCAACGTCGCCGTCAGCGTGCCCGCGATGAGCGAAAAGGACGAGGAGGACCTGCGTTTCGCGCTCGGCCTCGGCGTCGACCTGATCGCCCTGTCGTTCGTCCGCTCGCCCGACGACATCAAGCTGGTCCACCAGATCATGGCCGAGGAGGGCACGACCCTCCCCGTCATCGCCAAGGTGGAAAAGCCGGAAGCCGTGGTCCACCTGGAAGCGATCGTGCTGGCCTTCGACGGCGTCATGGTCGCCCGCGGCGACCTCGGCGTCGAGCTGCCGCTCGACCAGGTTCCCCTGGTGCAGAAGCGGGCCGTGCAGCTCTGCCGCGAGAACGCCAAGCCGGTCATCGTCGCCACCCAGATGCTCGACTCGATGATCGAAAATTCCCGCCCGACCCGTGCGGAGGCCTCCGACGTCGCCAACGCCGTCCTCGACGGCGCCGACGCGGTGATGCTCTCCGGCGAGACCTCGGTCGGCAAGTATCCGGTCCTCACCGTCAGCACGATGGCGAAGATCGTCACCACCACCGAGAGCGGCGACTTCGGCGTCCCGGTCCTGCAGCACGACCCGCGCACCCACAGCGGCGCGCTGACCGTCGCCGCCAGCCGGATCGCCCGCAACATCGGCGCCAAGGCCCTGGTCGCGTTCTCCCAGACCGGCGACACCGTCCGCCGCCTCTCCCGGCTGCACTGCGAGCTCCCGCTGCTCGCGTTCACCCCGGTGCCCGAGGTCCGCGACCAGCTCGCCCTCTCCTGGGGCGTCGAGACGTTCCTGACGGACTTCGTCGAGCACACCGACGACATGTTCCGCCAGGTCGACCAGAGCCTGCTCGGCCTCGGCCTCGCCAAGCCGGGCGAATACGTCGTGGTCGTGGCGGGCAGCCCGCCGAACGCGCCCGGCTCCACCAACACCCTGCGCGTGCACCAGCTCGGCTCGCTCGTCGACCCGGCCACGGTGACCGAGGCCAAGTGAGCGCACCGCTGACGGGACAGGCCGCCGTCGACCAGCTGCTCGAGGTCCTCGACCTCAAGCAGGTCGACGCGGCCACGTTCCGGGGCGAAAGCCCTCAGGTCGGCGCCCAGCGGGTCTTCGGCGGCCAGGTCGCCGGCCAGGCCCTGGTGGCGGCGGGCCGCACCGTCGACCCGGAACGCCACGTGCACTCCCTGCACGGCTACTTCGTGCGCCCGGGCGACCCGACGGTCCCGATCGACTTCACCGTCGAGAAGATCCGCGACGGCCGCTCCTTCTCGGTCCGCCGCTCCACGGCGCAGCAGCACGGCCGCACGATCTTCTTCATGTCGGCGTCCTTCCAGGTCACCGAGCAGGGCCTGGACCACCACACACCCCCGCCGCAGGGCGTGCCGGGCCCGGCCGAGACCCGCACGATGCTCGACTGGCTGGCCCAATACCCGGAACGCGCGGCCGCGTTCAAATCGGCCCCGCAGGCGGTCGACATCCGGTACGTGGCCACCCCCGGCTGGGTCCCACCGGGCGACCGCGACGCCGCCGACGAGCAACGCGTCTGGATGCGCATCAACGGCAAACTCCCGGACGACCCACTGATCCACGCCTGCGCCCTGGCCTACGCCTCGGACCTGTCGCTGCTCGACTCGGTCCTGTCGATGCACGGCGAGGTCTGGGGGCCCGGCGGGGTGATCGGCGCCAGCCTGGACCACGCGCTGTGGCTGCACCGCCCGTTCCGCGCCGACGAATGGTTCCTCTACGACTGCACAAGCCCGTCGGCGAGCGGGAGCAGGGGACTGGCCAGCGGGCGCATGTTCACCGAGGACGGCCGGCACATCGCCAGCGCGGTCCAGGAAGGCCTGCTGCGCCGCGTCGGCGCCTGAGCCTCCGCCGGTTGTTTTCGCACGGCCTTCGCTTGGCCGGCTGGGTTCGCTCGGCCGGCGCGGCTGGCCTGGTTTCACTGGGTGCGGCTTGGTTTCGCCGGGCGGGTTGGCCGGGCGGAGTTGGTTTCGCCGGGCGGGTTGGCCGGGTTTCGCCGGGCGACGGGATGAGAGAGCCCCGCCGGTGCGGGACCCCGGCCCGGCGACTGGCCGTTCAGCGGGTCCCGCCACCAGCGGGGCAGGGGAGAGCTTTCAGTCCACCGGCCGGTTGCGCGTGATGATCGACGTGTCGTCCATGCCCGGCGTGGCCGCCTCGCCCACCCGCGCCGCCCCGTCCAGCAGCGACAACGATGTGTCGTCGGACACCTGCGCCTGCCGCTGGGTAGCCGCCAGGGACTCCTCCGCCTCCGGCTGCTCCGCGCCCTCGGCCGTGTCGGGCACCTCGACGTACTCCTCCGCCGCGGCCCGCGCGGACGCGCCCGGCACCGCAGCACCGGTGACCCCGGCCAGCGCCAGCATCGCGTCGAGATCGGCGGTCGTCCGCAACACCTCGTCGTGGAAGCTGCCGGTCGGCCCGCCCTGCGGGACGTGCGCCTGTGCCCGTACCGGCGGGGAAGCCGGCGCCGAAAGATCCGACAGCGCCGCACCCGATGCCTTCGGCGCCGCTCGGTGCCGCGGCCCCGGTCCCCGCTGCGATCCGGACTCGAAATCGGTCAGCCCGGCCGAATAGCCGGCCACGCCGACGGCCCGCTCCGGCGTCAGCTCCAGCAGCCGCCCCGCCCGCGCGGCGACCGAGGCCTCCCGCAACCGCAGCGCGGCGACCAGATCGGCGACCCCGCGGGTCAGCGCCGCCCCGCCGAGCACCACGACCACCAACTCCGGCGTCCGCACGAACGAACTGGCCGAGAAGAACCCCAGCCCGGTCTCCGCCACGCCGACCACCATGAGCAGGCCCCAGATCCGGTCCGACTCCCGCGTCAGCATCGAGATCGCGATGTCCGCCGCGCCCCGCACCAGCAGATACCAGCCGATCAGCGCGGCCGGCGTGGTCCACGAACTGCCGTCGTCCCGCAGCATGATCACGCCGGTGGCGGCGAACAGCGCGGTCATTCCGGCGTTCAGCCACCAGGTCCGGGTGCCGGCCAGCGCGCGCACGGCCTCGGTCACGGCACCGAACAGAATGACCGGCCCGGCCACCTTCACGAGGTCGGCGGGCTCCAGCCGCAGCACGCTCCAGGCGATCGCCAGCCACGCCACACCCGCGAACAGAAGAAACCCCCACATCCCGTCGCGGACGACGGTCAGGGGCGACGAGCCGGACCACAACATGGAGCCTCCTGGCAGTGCTGGTACTGCCATGACAACACCAGTGAGTCCGGCAAACCGGTCTTTCCCGGAAATGCCCACGCGCCGGCCGGCTGTCTGCCACACCGTCACCCTGAGGGTTACCGGCCACCGCATCAGTGCTTCGGTCCCACGTATTGGTCCAGCGCACGGACGTCATCGCGGCGGGCGACCGACAGCAGGTTGCGCCGGCACATCCGCCAGCCCAGTCCGAGTTGATCCAGCGACTCCTGGCAGAGCGCCATGATGTCGGCTGATTCGTTGGAGAACATGTACCTCGGATAGCGATACGTTCGTCCGGCCCGCACCACCTTGTTGGTCACGCGACAGCCGTCGGAGTGAAATAGACCCCGCAGGAAGGATCCGGGATTGGCGTCGACTATCGGCTGCTGCCAATCCGTGAGGTGAATGGCCCGCTCGTGTTTTCGCCCGGGCCCGTGCTGAGGCAGGAGGCAGGGCCAGTGGTTGGAATAACTCTGCACGTTGACGCTCCCGGCCTGCCGCACCCGCTGTACCTTTCTCGCCAGGACCGCGAGCATCGCTGTCTCGCACTGCGCGATCAGGCCTGGCCACGTGGCCGTGCAGGAGACGCGCAGCACGGGAACCTTGGCGCTGGTGACCAAGTGGCCGTCGCCGAGGTAGAGACCGAGGAGGTAGGAATAGCTTTCCTGATCTCCCGGAAACCGGGGAACCGGTTGACAGCGGGGGCATCGCAGCGGCTCGGGAGCACGCATCAGCCGCCGCCTGGCGCGCTCACCGTAGAACCAATGCGCGACAGTGCCACGGGGCAGCCCGATCGCTTTGCAGACCTCACCGAAAGGAATGCCGGCGGCCATCATCGCTGTCGCGCGTTCGCGTATGTGAGGCGGATGCACCTGGAGATTATCGAACAGGGGTACGACAAGTTTCATTGGTGCCGGGGACGGGATTCGAACCCGCATGTCCTTTCGAACAGATGATTTTGAGTCATCCGCGTCAGCCGATTGCGCCACCCCGGCATGCCCGGGTCTGGTCGTGACAAGGTCACTCTGACCCGAGCAGGTCGAAGCTTACCCACTACGCTGAGGGTGGTGGCACCCAGATACCCGGGTGTCGCGACATCGGGAGCGTTGGGGGTAGGGGTTCGTGGCCGACACGCAGGCGGGTGCCGAGCGCAGGCGGGTGCTGATCGCCGAGGACGAGGCGCTCATCCGGCTGGACCTGGCCGAGATGCTCGTGGAGGAGGGCTACGACGTCGTCGGCGAGGCCGGCGACGGCGAGACCGCCGTACGGCTGGCCGAGGATCTGACGCCGGACCTGGTCATCCTCGACATCAAGATGCCGATCATGGATGGCCTGGCGGCCGCGGAGCGGATCGCCGCCAAGCGGATCGCGCCGGTCGTGATCCTGACCGCGTTCAGCCAGCGCGACCTGGTCGAGCGCGCCCGCGCCGCCGGCGCGATGGCATACCTGGTGAAGCCGTTCCAGAAGTCGGACCTGGTGCCGGCGATCGAGATCGCCCTCTCCCGGTATTCGGAGGTCTCCGCGCTGGAGTCCGAGGTCGCGAGCCTGACCGACCGGCTGGAGACCCGCAAGTCGGTGGAGCGCGCCAAGGGCGAGCTGATGACGAAATACTCGATGACCGAGCCGCAGGCGTTCAAGTGGATCCAGCGCACCGCGATGGACCACCGGATGACGATGCGTGAGGTCGCCGACCGGATTCTCGCGGAGGGCGAGGAGCCCTCCGGCACGCCCGTGCCATGACCGGATGACCACTGAGAACTGCCTGTTTGTTACACGTTCTCCGGCGGGGGATCACCGGACGTAACGGTTCGGTGAATGCCCGTGCGAACACTTACTACGGTGCCGGATCGTGGGATAGCGTCCGGCCCCATGACGGGCGCAGTTGTGTCGTGCCGGTGCGCAAGTGCCAATCGACCGGCGGTGGCTCGGTGGGTTCGGTATGGAGGAGGGTTCCAACCTTGAGGCAGGTTCTCGCACGTGCCATCGGCGGGTTGGCCGTTATCGGCCTCATCGCCGGTGCTGCTGCTTGCAACAGCGACAGCGGCAGTGATGACACGGCCAGTGGCAACTGCGGCTACAAGCTCGCGTTCTTTGGCGCCCTGACGGGGTCTTCGGCGAACCTCGGTGTCAACATCGAGCAGGGCTTCGAGCTCGCGATCAACCAGTTCAACGAGAAGAAGGGCTCCACCTGTATCGAGGTGGCGAAGTTCGACTCTCAGGGCGAGCCGGGCGTGGCGCCCGGTGTGGCCCGTAACCTGGTCGCCGACAAGAAGATCCTGGGCATCGTCGGCCCGCCGTTCTCGGGTGAGTCCGAGGCCGCAGTGCCGATCTTCGAGGCCGCCGGCATCCCGTCGGTCTCCCCGTCGGCGACGCGGGTCTCGCTGACGGCGAACGGCTGGAAGACGTTCCACCGCGCGGTCGCGAACGACGACGCGCAGGGCCCGGCCGCGGCCAACTACATCAAGGACGTCATGAAGGCCACGAAGGTCTTCGTGGCGAACGACCAGTCCGCGTACGGCGCTGGCCTGTCCGAGGTCGTCGAGAAGACCCTCGGCACCGCAGTGGTCGCCAAGGACAAGACCGAGGCCGACGGCAAGCAGACCGACTTCTCGGCGCTGGTGCAGAAGGTCGTCTCCTCGCAGGCGACCGTGCTGTTCTACGGCGGCTACTACCAGAACGCCGGCCTGATCCGGAAGGCGCTGAGCACGGCCGGCTGGAAGGGCGTTCTCGTCGGCGGCGACGGCATGAAGGACCCGGGCCTGGCCAAGGCCGCGGGCAACGCCGCCGCGACCGGCACCATCGTGACCTGCCCGTGCTCCCCGCCGGAGAAGGCCGGTGGCACGTTCGTCACCGACTACAAGGCGAAGTGGAACGTCGACGCCGGTACCTACAGCGACGTCGCGTTCGACGCGGCCAACCTGCTGCTGCAGGGCATCGACGCCGGCAACAACACTCCGGAGAAGCTCAACACCTACCTGTCGACGGTGGAGTACAAGGGCATCGCCAACACCTACAAGTTCACCGACAAGGGTGAGCTGGACCCCAAGTTCATCAAGGTGTGGACGTTCAAGTTCGACGCGACGGGCAACAACATCGCGGACCAAGAGGTTCCGACCGCCTGAAAAGACTGAGTAACTTTTCGTAGGGCCGGTGTGGCCGGATGATCTCCGGCCGCACCGACCTTCTCGTTTCAGGAGCCCCTTGTGAACTTCTCCGGTCTGATCCAGGACTTCGGGCCGCTCACGATCACGGGCCTGGCCCAGGGCGCGATCATCGCGCTGTTCGCCCTGGGCTACACCCTGGTCTACGGCGTTCTCCGCCTGATCAACTTCGCGCACTCCGAGGTCTTCCTGATCGGTTCGTACGCCTGCCTCATCGTCTGGGGCTTCTTCGGACTCGACCAGAACTCGGCTACCCCTTCTGTTCTCGGCGTCATCGGCCTGTTGTCACTGGGACTGGTGGCGGCGATCGTCCTTTCCGGACTCACCGCGCTCACTGTGGAACTGGTGGCCTACCGGCCGCTGCGGAAGCGCAACGCGCCGCCGCTGGCGTTCCTCATCACGGCGATCGGTGCCTCGCTGTTCATTTCCGAGACTGTCGGCGTCATGACCCAGCGCAACATCAAGGGTGTGCCGCCGCTGATCCAACCGCGTGACGTCTTCGTGATCGGCAACATGCATGTGACGAATCTGCAGATTCTGATCATCGTGCTGGCGCTCGTGATGATGTTCCTGCTGGATCGCTTCATCAACCGCTCGAGGCTGGGCCGGGGCATCCGCGCGGTGGCGCAGAACCCGGACAGCGCGGCGCTGATGGGCGTGAACAAGAGCCGCGTCATCTCCCTGGTCTTCCTGTTGGGCGGCCTGATGGCCGGTATCGCGGCGGTGATGTACGACCTGAAGATCGGTGTCACGCGCTTCGACGCCGGCTTCCTGCTGGGCATCGAGGCGTTCACCGCGGCGGTGCTGGGTGGTATCGGCAACCTGCGCGGCGCGCTGGTGGGCGGCCTGCTGCTGGGCGTGCTGCAGAACTACGCGGCGTCGCTGTTCGGCACCGAGTGGCTGCACGCGGCGTCGTTCGTGCTGCTCGTGTTGATCCTGCTGGTCCGCCCGACGGGCCTGCTGGGCGAGTCTCTCGGGAGGGCAAGGGCATGACAACCGAGGCGACGGGTTCCGGATCGGCGCAGCAGGCTGCGCCCGAGAAGAAGAACTGGAAGTCGAACGGCGGCGCGCGCGGCTGGTACAGCCGGCAGCCCGTGGTGGTACGGGCCGTGCTGGCCGTGGTCTTCGCGGGGCTGGCGTTCCTGCTGCCGTACGTGGGCGAGATCCCGCTGATCGGCCCGCAGATCGTGACGCAGGGCATCGACTGGCCGAGCGCGCTGTTCAACATGGCGTACTACGTGCTGCTGGCGCTGGGCCTGAACGTGGTGGTCGGCTTCGCGGGTCTGCTCGACCTGGGTTACGTCGGCTTCTTCGCGGTGGGCGCCTACACGACCGCCCTGCTGTCCTCGCCGGACAGTGTGCTGAAGACCGAGTGGGGCTGGCTGGCGACGGTGCCGATCGCCCTGGCGGTCGCGATGCTCTCCGGCCTGGTCCTGGGCTGGCCGACGCTGCGGCTGCGCGGCGACTATCTGGCCATCGTGACGCTGGGCTTCGCCGAGATCATCCGGATCGTGGCGACGAGCACCGAGACGCTGCGTGGTGACCGGGGCTTCTCGGACATCCCGCACCCCCCGGGTGAGTTCGCCGACGGTAAGCCGATCTTCGGTGTGGCCGACGCGGTGCCGTACTACTGGCTCGGTCTTGGCGTGATCATCCTGGTCATTCTCGGCGTCCGGAACCTGGACCGCAGCCGGGTGGGCCGGTCCTGGCTGGCGATCCGCGAGGATGAGGAAGCCGCCGAGATCATGGGCGTGCGGACGATCAAGTACAAGCTGTGGGCGTTCGCGATCGGCGCGTTCATCGGCGGCCTGGGCGGCGTGATGTTCGCCGGGCAGCAGGGGTTCATGAACTCGCAGACGTTCGTCCTGCAGTTCTCGATCCTGGTGCTCGCGGGCGTGGTCATGGGTGGTTCCGGCAACATCGCCGGTGCGATCCTCGGCGGCGCGCTGATCTCGTACATCCCGGACCGGCTGCGCGGTATCGAGGACCCGATCTGGCACACCGACCTGTTCGGTTTCCGGTTCGCCATCTTCGGTGCGGTGATCATCGCGATCATGATCTTCCGGCCGCAGGGCCTGATCCCGAGCCGGCGCCGCGCGATGGAGCTCAAGGACCGAGCGAAGGAGGTGGCTCCCATTGAGTGAGCCGCACATCGAGACGCCGCAGCAGGCCGACGAGGCCAATGCGCGTCCTGTCGACCGGCCCATCCCGACGGGCAAGGTCGTCGAGGAGACGCCGACCGCACCCGCCGGTGACGTCCTGCTCGAGGTCGACAACGTGACGCTGCGCTTCGGTGGTGTCGTCGCGCTCAACGAGGTCAGTTTCAGCCTGCGCAAGGGTGAGATCTTCGGTCTGATCGGCCCGAACGGTGCCGGCAAGACCACCTGCTTCAACGCGATGACCGGTGTCTACCGGCCGACCAGCGGCGGCATCCGGTTCCGCGGTGAGTCGATCGTCGGC